>JBCCEW010000009.1 GCA_039030075.1 Myxococcota bacterium
CGGATCGAGCCCGGAGAGATCGAGCGCACGCTCATGGCGCACCCCACCGTCTCCGACGCCGCGGTGCGCGCCTTCGACGGACGACTCGTCGGCTATCTGACCGGCGCTGGTGTGGAACCCGACGAGGTGTCGCGCTGGCTCGCGGAGCGTCTGCCCGCCGCCATGGTTCCCGAGCGCCTCGTGTGTCTCGAGCGACTGCCGCTCACCGCGAACGGGAAGCTCGACCGGCGTGCGCTTCCCGAACCCAAGAGCGTGGTCGCGGAGGTCCCGTTCGTGGCGCCGGACGGCGCTGCCGAGCAGAAGCTGGCGGAGATCTTCGCCGATGTCCTCGGCGAATCCCGCATCTCGGCGACGGCGAGCTTCTTCGAGCTGGGCGGCCACTCGCTGCTCGCCACGCGGGCCGTCTCCCGGATTCGCGAGGCGTTCTCGACCGAGCTGCCCCTGGCGGCGCTCTTCGAAGAGCCGACGGTGCGCGGGCTGGCGCCCCGGCTGGCCGAGGGCGAGGGCGCAGCGCTACCTCCGCTCGAGCGGGTGCCTCGCGACGGACCACTCCCCGTCTCCTTCGCACAGCGGCGGATGTGGCTCCTGGATCGTCTCGAGCCCGAGGGCCGCGCGGCCTACGCGATCCCGATGGCGGCGCGCGTGCGCGGTCCGCTCGACGTCGACGCGTTCTCGCGCAGCATCGACGCGCTCGTGCAGCGCCACGAAACGCTGCGCACCGTCTTCGCCACCGACGCATCCGGTGAGCCCGTGCAGGTGATCCAGGACGCGAGAACAGCCGCGCCGGTGCGCGTCGCGTCGATCGACTTGCGCGGGCTCGAGGGACAGGAGCAGCAGGACGCGATCGCGCAGGAGCTCGCTTCGCGCACGCTGATCCCCTTCGATCTGGCGGAAGGCCCGCTCCTGCGTGTGGCGCTCTTGCAGGTCGGGTCGGAGGAGCACGTGCTGCTGGCGGTGTGTCACCACGTCATCTTCGACGCCTGGTCGCGGGGCGTCCTGCTCCGGGAGCTGTCGCTGCTCTACGCCGCGCTCTCGCACGGCGCGCCGATTCCCCTCGAGCCGCTCGAGATGCAGTACGCCGACTTCGCCGCGTGGCAGCGCGGCTGGCTATCAGGCGAGCGGCTCGAAGCCGAGCGCGATTACTGGCGTCGCGCGCTGGCAGGTGCTCCGGGTCTGCTTTCGCTGCCCGCAGACCGTCCCCGTCCTTCCCGACCCACCCACCGCGGCGATCGGGTCCTCCTGCGCGTGCCGAGTGAAACCAGCCAGGCCCTCTCGGATCTCGCGAGCCGCGAAGGCGCCACGCCGTTCATGGTGATGCTCGCCGCGTTTCAGGTGTTGCTCGGCCGCTTGACCGGCCGTGATGACCTCGTCGTGGGCTCACCGATCGCGAATCGCCGCCAGCAGGATCTCGAGGGGTTGCTCGGCTTCTTCAGCAATACCGTCGTGCTGCGCACGGATCTCTCCGGTCGGCCGACCTTCCGGGACCTGCTGGGCCGCGTGCGGCGCACGGCGCTCGACGCCTACGCCCACCAGGACCTGCCCTTCGAGGAGCTCGTCGAGATCCTTCCCGTCGAGCGCGACCTGTCGGCGAACCCGCTCTTCCAGGTCGTGTTCACCCTGCGCAACACCCCCCGCGACCCCGTGGCGTTCGAAGGCCTCTCCTTCGAACCGGTCGGCGCGGAGGTTCCGACGTCGAAGTTCGATCTGACCGTGCTGCTCGAGGAGACCGAGGGCGGCCTGCTCGGCAACTTCGAGTTCGCGACCGACCTCTTCGAGCGGGAGACGGTCGAAGGGTGGCGCGACGCCTACGTGCGCTTGCTCGATGCGATCGTCGCCGATCCGGACGCGCGCGTGCGGGACCTGCCGACCGGTCTTCCCGCGTCCTTGCGGCCCGACCCGAGCGAGCGACCGGGCAGCGCGGTGCGCGCGCTGCGGCCCGACGAAACCCTGGCCGATCGTTTCCACTTGCGGGCGCGGCAGCAACCCGACGCGCCGGCGGTGGGACTCGCTGGCGAGAGCCCGGTCGAGACCTCCTTCCTTTCCTACGGCGAGCTCGAGCGGCGGGCCAACCAGCTCGCCCGCACGCTCCGCGAGCGCGGCGTACGCGCCGAAGACCGCGTGGGGCTCTGTGCGGAACGGGGCGTCCACGAGTGGGTGGGCATGCTCGCCGCGTGGAAGCTCGGCGCCGCCTACGTGCCGCTCGATCCGAGCTTCCCCGAGGAACGCCTCGCCTGGATGGTGGAGTCGAGTCGCGTGGAATGGGTGATGACCGCGGGTGCCGCGGCAGCCGACGCCTTGCCGGCCGGGGTGACGACCCTCGCGCTCACCGATCCCGCGAACTACGCCGCTTCGTCCGAGCCACTCGACGCGCCGCCCGGAGGCGCCGAGGGGAGCGCTTACGTGCTCTACACCTCGGGCTCGACGGGTCGCCCGAAGGGCGTGGCGGTGTCCCACCGCGCCGCGGCGTTCTTCCTGGACGCCATGACCGAACGCTTGGGTTGGAACGCGGACACGCGCGTGCTGGCGGTGACGACCCTGAGCTTCGACATCTCACTGCTCGAACGCTGGGGACCGCTCTGGCGGGGCGGCCGTTCCGAAGTCGCGCCGCTCGAGGTCGTGGCGTCGGGTGCGGCGCTCGCCGAGTGTCTCGCGGGGAGCGAGGCTACGGCGCTGCAGGGCACGCCGGCCACCTGGCGGCTCTTGCGCGACGCAGCGTGGCAAGGCGGCGCAGCGCTTCAAGCGCTCGTCGGAGGCGAGGCCCTGCCGACGGAACTCGCCGCGTGGATCGCCGCGCGCGCCGGAGAGGTCTGGAACCTCTACGGACCGACCGAGACCACCGTCTGGTCGACGGCCCATCGCTTCGAGGCCGATGCCTCCGAGGCGGCGAAGGGCACCGTCGAGCTGGGCACGCCGCTCGGCGCGACGCGGCTCGCCGTCCTCGACGCCGAGGGCCGGCCGGCGCCCGTCGGTGTCTGGGGTGAACTCGCGATCGGCGGAGGCGGCGTCACGCGCGGCTACGAGGGTCGGGGGGCAGAGACCGCGCTGCGCTTCGTCCCCGATCCCTTCGCGCCCGCGTCCGAACCCGGCGCTCGCCTGTATCGCACGGGAGACCTGTGTCGGCTGCGCCGCGACGGGGGCCTCGAGTACGGCGGTCGCGGGGACGGCCAGGTGAAACTGCGCGGGTTCCGGATCGAGCTGGGTGAGATCGAAGCCCAACTCGTCGCCGACGACGCGGTGGCCGCGGCCGCCGTCGTTCCCGTCGACGAAACGCTCGTCGCGTTCGTAGTCGCACAGGACGCCGATTCCGCGCCTGCGGTGGACGGTCTCCGCGCCGGGCTCGCGGCGACCCTGCCCGCGTACATGGTGCCGCGTCGGGTCCAGTGTCTCGACGCACTTCCGCTCACGCCCAACGGGAAGATCGATCGTTCTGCGCTCGCGGGGCGGGTGTCCGCGGACGACGGCGCGTCGCCGGCCTTCGCGGCGCCGCGGACGGAGACCGAGACGGCTCTCGCGTCGATCTTCGCGGAGGTGCTCGGCCGGGATGCGGTGAGCGTCGATGCGAGCTTCTTCGACCTCGGAGGGCACTCGCTCCTGGCGACGCGCGTGGCCATCCGGATTCGCGAGGAACTCGGCGTGGAGATCCCGCTGCGGATGCTCTTCGAGGCGTCGACGGTCGCCGCCCTTGCGCAAGCGGTGGACGCGGGCGAAGTCGCGGGGCACGAAGCCGGCGCACCGAGCGCGCCGATTCGGGTCGACGAGCGGCCGGCCAGGATTCCACTGAGCTACGCGCAGGAGCGGCTCTGGTTCCTCGACCAGCTGAACCCGGGTGACGCGTCCTACGCGATTCCCTTCGCGCTGCGGCTCGCGGGCCCGCTGGATGTGGACGCGCTACACGCGGCGCTCCAGGCGGTCGTGGATCGCCACGAGGTGCTACGAACGACCTTCGCGGCGGTGGAGGGGCTTCCGGAGCAGTGCGTCCACCCATCTGGATCCGAACTCGCGCGTGTGGCGGCGTCGCTCGCCGTCGTCGACGCATCCCAGGAAGACCTCGCGCAGCGCGACGCCCGCGCGCGCGATCTGGTGTTCGCGGCAGCGCGTCAGCCCTTCGACCTGGCGACCGGACCGTTGATGCGCACGACCCTCGTGCGACTCGCGCCCGACGTGCACGTGGTGGCGCTCGTGACCCACCACATCGTGAGCGACGGCTGGTCGGCGGGCGTCCTCGCCCGCGAGCTCACCGCGCTCTACGCCGCGCAGACGAGGGGGGCGCCGAGCCCGCTCGCGCCGCTCGAAATCCAGTACGCGGACTGGGCGATCCACGAGCGGCAGGTGCTCGACGAGTCTGCGCTCGAACGCGAGATCGCGCACTGGCGGCGCGCGCTCGCGGGCGTCCCGCAGCAGCTGGTCGCGCCGGATCTCGAAGAGCCCTCCCGGCCGGCCGAAGCCTCCTTCGAGATCGATGGAGCCGTTCTGGATCGGCTCGAGGCACTGGCGCGCGCGCACGACGCGAGCCTGTTCATGGTCTGTCTGGCGGCGTTCCAGCTCCTGCTCGGACGCGAGGGCAACACCGAAGACGTCGTGGTCGGGACCGACGTCGCACACCGCACGCATGGTGCGACCGAATCCCTGATCGGGTTCTTCGTGAACGTGCTGGCGCTGCGCACGCGACTCGACGGCGCGCCGAGTTTCGCCGAGCTCGTCGGACGCGTTCGGGAGACCTGCCTGGAGGCGTACGAGCACCAGGACGTTCCCTTCGCGCGCGTTGCGGGCGCCATCGGCGAGCGGCGTGAAGACGGCCGTTCGCCGCTGGTCCAGGTGCTCTTCGTGCTGCAGAACCTGCCGTCGGTCGCGATCGAGCTCGGCGACGTCCGCGCCGAGGTGCTCGAGCCCGCCGAGCCGACCACGAAGTTCGACCTCGCGCTGTTCTTCCGCCGCCACGGTGGGGGGCTCGCGGGTACCTGGCGGTACGACGCCGGGCGTTTCTCGCCCGACCGGGTCGAGCGGCTCGCGCGCCGTCTCGAGGCCCTGCTCGCGACGGTCGCGGCCACCCCCGACGTCGGGATCGATGCGCTGGACCTCCGGACCCCCGCCGAGCGCGAGGCCGAGCGCGATCGCTCGGGGCGGCGCAAGGCCGGACGTCGTTCGCGTCTGCGGCGCGCCGCGGCCCGCCCGGTGGCGACCGAAGCGGCGTCCCCGATCGAGGTGGGTGCCGCGGTCGAGGGCCTCCGACCGAGCGATGCGAGCGCTCCGTTGTGCATCGCGGCGACGGGCACCGAAGCGGACCTGGTCGGCTGGGTGCGTAACGAACGCGGCGTGCTCGAGCAGGCGCTGCAGCAGCACGGCGCCGTCCTCTTGCGCGGCGGGCCCTTTCACGACGAGAAGGCGTTCGAGGCGTTGGGCCGCGCTGTCGTGGGTGAGCTCTACGGGGAGTACGGCGACCTGCCCCGTTCGCCGGTGAGCGGGCGGGTCTACGGGTCGACGCCCTATCCGCCGGATCGCTCGATCCTCTTCCACAACGAGAGCGCCCACCTGACGAGCTGGCCGACCCGGATCTTCTTCGGCTGCGTGATTCCCGCCGAGACGCGGGGGGAGACACCGGTGGCCGACGGCCGTGCCGTGTTGGCGGCGCTGCCCGACGACGTGCGCGAGCGCTTCGAGACCCTTGGACTGCGCTACTCGCGGACCTTCACGGCGGGCCTCGACGTCCGCTGGCAGGACTTTTTCCGCACCGACGATCCGCGGGTGGTGGAGCAGCGCGGCGCGGAAACCGGCACCGAGGTCGAATGGGACGCGGACGGCACGCTGCGGATCGCCGATCGCCGGCCCGCGATCGGTCCGCACCCCGACCACGGTTGGCCCGTCTGGTTCAATCAGATCGCCCTGCATCATCCGCGCTATCTCGACGCTGCGGTTCGCGAGGCCCTGCTCGGGAAGTACGGGATCGAACGGTTGCCGCGGAACGTGACCTTCGGCGATGGATCCGTCATCGAGGAGCGCGACCTCGCCTGCGTCGATCGGGCCTATGAGGCCGCGCGCGTCGAGTTCCCGTGGCGCCGTGGCGACGTCCTCGTCGTGGACAACGAGCGCGTCTCCCATGCCCGGAACCCGTTCACCGGGGAGCGCAAGATCATCGTCGCGATGGGCCGCATGCGAACGCCGGACGGGATCCTGGGCACCAGCGAGGAAGACCGATGAGCGCCGAGGTGGGATACCGGCTCGCGCCCCAGCAGGAGCGCGTGGCGGATGCGCTCGCGCGACGGGCGCCGGGCCACGAGGCTCTCTCGGCGCTGGGTTCGGGCGGTGGCTTCCGCGTGCAGTGGCTCCTCCGTCTGCACGCGCCGCTCACACTCGAGACGCTGGCGGCCCGGCTGTGTCGGGCGATCGATCGTCACGATGCGCTGCGTCTACGACTCGTGCCGCGCCCGGGCGCACGCCGTCCGCTGCAGCGCTTCGTCGCCGAAGGAAGCCAGGACCCGCTCGCCGAGGGAATCCTGCGAAGCGCGCGCGAGGACGCGCGCGAGGTGTGTCGCGCCGAGTGGGCGCGGCCCTTCGACCTGACGACGGAAGCACCGCTGCGTCTGGTGCGTCTCGAAGAAGGTCCGGACGCGTCGCGCCTGATCTTGACCGCGTCGGCGCTCGCCCTGGATACGCGTTCGTCGATCGCACTGGCCGAGGAACTCTGCGGCGACGTGTCCCCGCTCGACGAGGACCCGGAGGCGCTCGATTGGCTCGGGGCGTCCGCGTACTTCCGCGAATGGCTGGAAGACGAAGCGGACGAGGACGCGCGCGCGGATCGCGCGCACTTCTCGGACGCCTCGTGTGGAGAACCCCTGCGCTGGCCGCCGCTCGCCGTCCGCCCCGAGCACGGCGCGCAGGGCGGAGGCTACGTGCGCCTGCCGGTGCCGGTTTCGCGCGAGGCCGCGAGCAACCTTGCGGCCGCTGCTATGCGCGCCGAGGTGTCGACCGAGGCGCTCTGGCTCGCGGGGCTTCACGCGCTGCTCGCCCGCACCAGCGAGACGACCGAAACCGGGGTGCGTGTGGCCTCGGGAG
Organism: Myxococcota bacterium; assembly: GCA_039030075.1. Lineage (NCBI taxonomy): Bacteria > Pseudomonadati > Myxococcota > Myxococcota bacterium. The sequence continues at coordinate 7,051 of JBCCEW010000009.1, forward strand.
GTCGGGGGCTCGAAGAGCTCGAAACCCTGCTCGGCCCCCTGTCGCGTTGGTTGCCGGTCGGTACGCGCGTCGACCAGAAGGCCTCGGCCGCTGCGCTCGCGCGGTCACTCGATCGCGCCCTGGAGCGCGCGCGTGAACACGCGCATGGCCACCGCGACCCCGATCCCTCGACGGACGAAACCTCGTTGGAGCTCGATGCGATCGCTTTCGCGGCGGTCGATGCGACGCTCGAGGGCGCTGCCGAGATCGAGGGGCTGCGCGCGGTGGAAACGGACGCGCCGCTGCTGGCGACGCTCCTCGACGCGGGGAACGGGTCGCCCGAGCCCGCGCTCGAGGTGGACACGGGTCGGGTCGATATCGGCGCTGCGGCGACCTTCGCTGCGGCCCTGGCGGACCTGTGGACGTCCATCGCGAACGATCCCGAGCGCGCGGTGGGCGAGCACACTCTGGTCGCTCCGGGCTCGGCGCGGGAGCGGGCGCTGGGCGGACCGTACACGTCCTTCGAAGCGACACCGGGTTCGTTCGTGGAGCGCTTCGACGCGGCCGTTGCGAGTGGCCCGGAGCACCCCGCGGTCATCACCGACACCACGACGCTCTCCTACGCCGATCTGGATCGCCGCTCCCGCGCGCTCGCGGCGAAGCTGCGCAGCGCGGGCGCCGGGCCCGATCGCCCCGTCGCGCTGGTCTTGCATCGAACCCACCACGCCCTCATCGCGATGCTGGGTGCGATGCGAGCAGGCGCCCCCTTCCTGCCCCTGGACCCGGTGCTCCCGACGGAGGCGATCGGCTTCCGGCTCGAGGACGCCGACGCTGCGGTCGTACTGACCGAACCGCTCCTCTACGCGCGCGTTCCCGAGCCTTGCCCGCGTTGGAACCTCGAGGAGCTGGATCTCGACGCGGAACCCGAGCCCGAGGTCCGCGGCCCGGCCCCCGCCGACTGCGCCTATCTGTTGTACACGTCGGGCTCGACGGGGAAGCCGAAGGCGGTCGCCGTCGAACACCGCCAGCTCGCCGCGTACATCGCGGCCATCGAGCCCCGGATCGGCGTCGGCGCCGGCGCGTGTTGGGGGAACCTGTCGACCCTGGCCGCCGACCTGGGTCACACCACGCTCTTCCCGGCTCTCGCCACTGGCGGCACCCTGCGGCTGTTCGGCGAGGAGTCGATGGGCAACGCGCGCGTGCTCGCGGAGCAGCTGCGGGCCTGCCCGATCGACGTCCTCAAGATCGTGCCCTCCCACCTGGCCGCCTTGCTGGACGGCGCTGGCGGACCCGAGGCCGAGCGCGCGTTGCTGCCGGCGCAGGCGCTGCTTTGCGGGGGCGAACCCCTGCCGTCGGCCCTCGTGGAACGCATCGGCGACGCGGTGCCGACCCTGCTCAACCACTACGGGCCGACCGAGACGACGGTGGGCGTCGTCGTCGGCGATGCGCGGTCCATGCCCAGCGACGCGGAGGGGCGCGTCCCGATCGGTCACCCGCTGGGCCACGCACGCGCCTACGTGCTCGACGAGCGCCTCGCGCCCGTTCCCGTCGGCGTGCCCGGAGAACTGTATGTCGCCGGCCCGACGGTGACGCGCGGCTACGCGGGGCGGCCCGCTCTGACCGCCGAGCGTTTCCTCCCCGATCCTTTCGGACCCGAGCCGGGCGCGCGTATGTACCGGACCGGCGACCGTGTGCGCCGGCTCGCCGACGGTTCGCTGGCGTACCTCGGTCGGACCGACTTCCAGGTGAAGATCCGCGGCTTCCGCGTCGAGCCCGGCGAGATCGAGAAGACGATCCTGGACCACCCGGACGTCGCGCAGGCCGCCGTCAAAGCCCTCGGTGATGCGACCAGTGGCGGAGCGCGCCTGGTGGCGTGGGTGGCTCCGCGCACCGGGGTCTCACTCGAAGCGGCCGACCTGCGCGAGTGGATGAAGTCGCACATCGCGGTCTACATGCGACCGGCGAGCTGGGTCCTCTTGCGCGCGTTGCCGCTCACGCCCAATGGGAAGGTCGACCGTGCCGGACTTCCGGAGCCCGACACGAGCCAGCCCGCGACGGAGCACGCCTACGTGGCGCCGCGCGGCGCGGCCGAGCGCGACATCGCTGCGATCTGGTGCGAGCTGCTCGGGCTCGAGCGGGTCGGCGTCGAGGACAACTTCTTCGATCTCGGAGGCCACTCGCTGCTGCTGGTGCAACTGATGAGTCGCCTCGAAGCGCGTTTCGAGCGAGAGATCCTGATCACCGAGCTCTTCCAGTACACGACGGTTGCGGCGATGGCCGACTGGCTGGACGGGGCCGGCGGGGCGAGCACCGCCGCGTCGGACGACCGGGCCCGACGCGAACGGCGCTTCGACCCGAACGAGCCGATCGCCGTCGTCGGGATGGCGGCGCGCTTCCCGGGCGCCGGTTCGATCGACGCGTTCTGGGAGAACCTGCGCGAGGGACGCGACGGCGTCACGCGCCTCGAGCGAGACGCACTCCTCGACGCCGGGGTGGACGCGTCGCTGCTGGACGATCCGCACTTCGTGCCGGCGAGCCCGATGCTCGACGACATCGACCGCTTCGACGCGACCTTCTTCGGGGTCGCGCCCCGCCAGGCGCAGATCATGGATCCGCAGCACCGTCTGCTCCTCGAGATCGCCTGGGCCGCGCTGGAAGACGCGGGGATCGCGCCCGGGCGCTCGGCCGGTCGCGTGGGCGTGTTCGCTGGCGCCGGGCTCAGCAGCTACTTCCTCCACAACCTGGCGGCCGCCCCCGAGCTAGTGGCGGCGGCCGGGGTGACGGCGGTGCGTCACGCCAACCGCGTGGACAATCTCGCGACCCGGGTGGCGTATCACCTGGATCTGGCGGGTCCGGCGGTGACCGTGCAGTCCGGCTGTTCGTCTTCCCTCGTGGCGGTCCACCTGGCCGCGCAGAGTCTGCTGACCGGCGATTCCGACGTGGCAATCGCCGGTGGCGTCACCGTGAACGCCGGGCAGGGCCGTGGCTATCTCCATCAGCCCGGCGGGATCAACGCCCCGGACGGTCGTTGCCGCGCGTTCGACGCCGCCGCCGCCGGTACGGTGTTCGGCAGCGGTGTGGGCGCCGTGGTGCTGAAGCGCCTCTCCGACGCTCTGGCCGATGGCGACACGGTGCACGCGGTCGTCCTCGGCTCGGCGATGAACAACGACGGCGCGATCAAACAGGGCTACACGGCGCCGAGCATCGAGGGCCAGGCGACCGTCGTGGCGGATGCGCTCGCGCGCGCCGGCGTCGATCCCGCCGACGTGGACTTCGTCGAAGCGCACGGAACCGGCACGGCGATCGGCGATCCGATCGAGGTGGCGGCGCTCGCACGCGCCTTCGGTTCCGCCGCGGCTGCGTCCGGGAGCACCGTGCTCGGATCGGTCAAGTCGAACCTCGGTCACCTGGACGCCGCCGCGGGCATCGCCGGTTTCCTGAAGGCCGTCCTGGCGCTCTCGCGTGGAGAGATCCCGCCGACGCTGCACTTCGAGGCGCCGAACCCGCGGCTGCAGCTCGACGCGACGCCCTTCCGGATCGCCGAGGCGCTGACGCCGCTGGAAGGTCCCCCCGAGCAGCGACGCGGTGGCGTGAGCTCGTTCGGGATCGGCGGCACCAACGTGCACGTGGTGCTCGGCGGACCCGTTCCCGCGCCGCGACCCGACCCGGCTCCGGCGAGCGCGAACGATGGCGCCGCCGTGCTCACCCTGTCCGCGCGACGCGCGGACGCACTCGACGGCATGGCGGAAGCCCTCGCCGAGCGGCTTCGCGCGCAACCGGAGCTCGCGCTCGACGACGTCGCCTGGACGTTGGCCAACGGACGCCGACCAGCGCCCCACCGGCGCACGGTTCTCTGCGCCGACCGCGAGGAGGCGATCCAGGCGCTCTCGGGCGCGCTCCCGGATCGCGTCCGCAGCCGGGTCGCCACGCTCCGCGACGCCGACATCGCCTTCTTGTTCCCCGGTCAGGGGGCGCAAATGCCGGGCATGGCGGCGCCGCTCTACGAAGCAGACGCCGCCTTTCGTTACCGCTTCGACGAAGTCCAGAAAGCCGTCGAAGAAGCGCAGGCGCAGGTGGGACATCCGAGTCCCGGCGAGCTGCGAGAACTCCTGCTGAACCCGCAGGCTCCGGACGCCGCGAAGCGCCTCGCCGATACCGCGCTCGCGCAACCGGCGCTCTTCGTGATCGAGCTCGCGATGGTCGAGGCGTGGGCCGCGCGCGGCGTGCGGGCGAGCGCGCTCGTCGGGCACAGCCTCGGCGAGTGGGTGGCCGCCACACACGCCGGTGTGTTCTCGCTCGAAGATGGGGCGCGCCTGGTGGCGTTGCGGGGACAGCTGCTCGCGCAGCAGCCGACCGGCGCCATGCTCGCGGTGCGGGCCAGTGCCGAAGACGTCGGCTATTGGCTCGCCGAGCCCGGCGGTGAAGGGCTGCACCTCTCCGCGATCAACGGTGGTGAGGACGTCACCGTGGGCGGTTCGGTGGACGCGATCGAAACCTTCGCGGCGCGGCTCGCGCGCGGGGACGTGCAGGTGCGTCGGCTCGCGACCTCCCACGCGTTCCACGTGCCCCAGATGGAAGGAGCGGTGGAGCCGTTCCGCGCCGCGGTCGCCGCGGTCCCGCGGCAAGCGCCCCAGGTGCCCTTCGTCTCGGCCCGGACCGGTGGTTGGATCCAAGACGCGGAGGCGGTCGATCCGGACCACTGGGCGCAGCAGCTCGTGGAGCCCGTGCGGTTCTCCGAGGCGCTCGCTGCCCTCGGTGAACGCTTCGGCGGCGTGGCCCTCGAGGTGGGGCCGGGCCGCGCGCTGTCCACCCTCGTGCGACGCGAGACATCGCTCCCGGTGGTGGCCCCCCGCCCGGGCGGCAGTCCCCCGCATCCGATCTCGGCGGCGCTGGCCGACCTCTGGTTGCACGGCGCCGCCATCGACTGGAGCCAGGCCCTGCCCGGCGGAACCGCCCGACGCGTGTCCCTGCCGACCTATCCCTTTGCGCGCGAGCGTCATTGGGTCGACGCCACGCCCGGATCGGCACGCGTGCAGCCCGCGGTTGCCCGCGTCGGAGGGGAGGCGGCGCCGGCCGAGGGGTTCGTCCCCGCGATCCCCGAGGACGGCGACGCGTCGACCGATCTCGCCTCCGTCGCGCGCGCGAGCGCCTACCGGGCGCCGCGCACGGATCCCGAGCGCCTGCTCGTCGACATCTGGGAGCAGGTGCTCGGCGTCCCGAAGATCGGTGTCGACGACGACTTCTTCGAACTGGGCGGGGACTCGTTGCAGGTGCTCCAGGTGCTGTCTCTCGTGCGTGAGGCGGGCTACGCCCTCGACCCGGAAGACCTCTTCGATCGCCAGACCGTCGCGACGGTCGTCGAGGTGATGCACCCGGCGGCGAGTTCGGACCCGCGTGTCTCGGCGCTGGGGGCCGAGCGGCTGGCCGACCCGGTCACCGGTGAAGACGTCGGGTTCACGCGCCGCCCGCGTCGGGTCGTTCCATGGACGGCCGAGCAGCGTCGTTGGCTCGCCGCTGGCGGTGCGCCCGTCCACCAGCGACTCGTCTCGGCGGTCGACGGGAACGCACTTCCCGACGAGGACGGCCTGCGCGCGGCCACGGTCCTCTGCACTGCGCGCTACGGTGCGCTGCGGCTGCGCGCAGCGCGCGCCGGGGGCGAGTGGATCCAGCGACTCGTCTCGTCGGAAGACGCGCCTTGGACGGTCGCCACGCGAACGCTTGCGAGCGGGGAGTCGCTGGAGTCGACTCTCGCTGCGCTGGCCCGCGAGCTCGATCCGGTGGCCGGGCCCGTCGCCGCGGCGGTGCGGTTGGCGTGTGGGGGATCGCCCGAGGCGACGCGGCTCGCGGTCATCGTGCATCCGCTGGTCGCCGACGCCGACGCGCTCGACGTCCTGGTGTCGGAGCTGCTGAACGCAGGCGCTGCGTCCGGCGCGCGTTCACCGGATCCCGAGGCCGAGGGCTTCGGGAGCTTCGCCGAATCTGCACTCCTCGCCTCGCTCGACGCCCCCACCGAGGCGTCCGGCGGCGCGCCGGTCCGGGTGCCGCGCGATTTCCCGCTCGGCGAAGCGCTGGCGTCGAACCGTGTGCGCGCAACGCGTCCCGTCGCGAACGTCGCCGAGGGGCTCGAGGGCGTGCTCGCCGCGACCGCGTGCGCGCTTCACCGCTGGACCGGGGTCGGACGCGTCGATCTTGCCTTCGAGCGGCGCGCGGCGGCGGCATCGGAGAGCGTCGGCTGCTTCACCGAGCGGGCGACGGCGACATTCGAAGCCGCGGCCGATGGCGTGTCCGTCGAGGACGCGCGTGAAGCGATGGCGCGCGCGGTAGTTGTGACGGACAGCGGCGCGGCCTCGGACGTGTGGGTCCGCGTGACGTCTCCGCCGCGCGCTCCCGAGCACGAGGGCACCCGCTGCGATCGCATCCCCGGGCCGGCGCCGTGGACGCACCCGGAGGCGCGCCCCTTGCACGCCCTCGAGGTGACCTGGATCGCCGGCGACGCCGGAGCCCCGGGCCAGCTGGCAGTCGACTACTCGAGCGCGGTCCACCGCTCCGAAACCGTCGACCGCGTGATCGACGACATCACCGCGCAGCTGACCGGCGGAGCGGAGGGGGCGACGCCGGAAGAGGCACCTGCCGTCGCCGCGCCGGCTCTCACCCCTGACGCCGTGAGCGCCACGTCGATCCGACCCGCGGATCTGGAAAAGCTATTGGCCCGGGTCGGCGGAAGCGATGCGCAGGACGAGGGCGAGCGATGACCACCGATACTCCGCCCCGCGCCGACGTCGTCGATGTCTACGATCTCACCCCCGCCCAGGCGGGGATGCTCTTCCACACGTTGAGCAGTCCCGGAAGTGGCGTCTACGTCCAGCAGCTGTGGTGGACGATCGAGGGCGACTTCGACGCGGAAGCGCTGCGGCGCGCCTGGGATCGCGTGGCCGCGCGCCACGCCGTCCTGCGCACGAGTTTCCACTGGGAAGGACTCGAGCAGCCGTACCAGGTCGTGCACGGGGTCGTGCAGACGCCGCTCGCGGACGTGGATCTGCGCGGTCTCTCGCCGGAGGCCCAGGCCGCGAAGCTCGATGAAGCGCTCGAAGCGGACCGGCGCTCGGGCTTCGATCTCACCCAGGCGCCCGCGGTGCGGATCCACCGCTACCGGCTCGACAACAACCGTCACCGCATCGCCGTGAGCTACCACCATATCCTGCTCGACGGGTGGTCGGTGCCCGTCGTGACCCGCGAACTGTTGCTCGAGCTGGTCGCCGAGCGCGAGGGCCGCACCCTCGAACTGCCGCCCTCCAGGCCCTTCGCTGAGCACGTCCGGCGGGTCGTCTCTCAGGACCCGAGCGCCGCCACGTCGCATTGGCAGGAACGCCTCGCGGGGTTCGCGACACCGAGCCGCGCCGATCTCGATGCGCAGCCCGTCGTCGAGAAGGCGTCGGTGATCCGGGTTTCCGCCTCGCTCGACGACGCCGCCGCCGAGCGACTCGCGTCGGCGGCGCGGGCAGCGGGGGTGACCCTGGGCACGATGGCCCTCGGCGCCTGGTCGATCGCCCTCTCGGCGCTCTCGGGCAGGACGGATGTGGTCTTCGGCGTCACTTCGAGCGGGCGCGACGCCACCGCGGGTGCCGACGAGACGCCGACCGTCGGCATGTGCCTGACCACGCTGCCCTTCCGCGCGGACGTCGCGTCCCACGTGCCGCTGCGAGACTGGTTGCGCGAGCTGCAGCGGCGCCAGGCCGAGGATCGGCGCTTCGAGCACACTCCGCTGGCCGAGCTGCGCGGGCTCGCCGAACTCGAACCCGGCGCGTCCCTCTTCGACACCATCGTCGTCGTCGGCAACACGCCGCTCGCCGAGCTCGAGATGGCGGCCGGTCGGCTGCCGGCGCTCCGCGTCACCGAGGTCGGTGATTTCGAGAAGACGAACTATCCGCTGACCCTGCTCGTCTCGCCGCGGTCGGGTCTCTCGGTCGAGGCCCTCGGCGGTACGGGAACGGATCCCGCGGCGATCGAGCGCGCGGTGGCGCTCTTCGTATCGACGCTGCGGCGGCTGGCCGATCACCTCGACACACCGGCCCACGCCTTTCCCCTGGTGGACACCGCGGGCGCGCCCGCGCCGGTTGCGGAGCCGAACGAGCCCGGACCGGGCCTCGAACTCGACCTGGTCGCCGCGATCGACGCGCAGCGTTTCGACCGGCCCGATGCGGTCGCGCTCGTAGACGGCGATCGAACGGTCACCTACGGCGCGTTGCTCGACCGCGTCGATGCACGCGCACGGCAGCTCGCCGGCGCGGGCGTTCAGGCGGGCGATCGCGTGGCGATCGCGGCCGAGCCGGGATCCGGGCTGGTGGAGGGGCTGCTGGCCGCGCTCCGAGTCGGGGCCACGTGTGTGCCCCTCGACCCCGGTCAGCCGCCGGGGCGTCGCCAGCGCATCCTCGAGAACGCGCGCCCGGCCGCGGTCCTGTCGACATCGGAGTTCGCGGACGAGTTCGCGGCCGCGCTCCACGAGACCCCCGTGCTCGACCTCGATGCGTCGGCTCGCGGGAACGAGGCGCCGCCGCAGGCGCTCCCGCTGCCGCCCTTCGACCCGTCGCGCCCGGCTTACGTCCTCTACACCTCCGGTTCGACGGGCGAGCCGAAGGGGGTGGTCTTGCCCCTCGATACGCTCGCGCGCCTGGTCGCGTGGCAGAACGAGCGCTCGGGTCCCGAAGCGTGTGCGGCCACCCTGGCGCTGGCGCCGATCGGCTTCGACGTGGCGTTCCAGGAGCTGCTCTCGGCGTTGGTCGCGGGCGGTCGGCTCGTGATCGTCGACCGCGCGACGCGCCGAGACCCCGGCGCCATCCTCGACCGGGTCGAAGCGCATGGGGTGACGCGCCTGTTCGCTCCGTTCGTGTTGCTCGATGCGATCGCGCAGGTGGCGGTGGCGCGTGATCCCGCCCCGTCGCCCCTGCGCGAAGTCGTGACGGCCGGCGAAGCCCTCCGCGTGACCGCGGCGATTCGCGGCTGGTTCTCGCGCTTGGACGGCGCGGTGCTCGACAACCAGTACGGCCCGACCGAGGCGCACGTGGTGACGGCCCACCGGTTGACCGGCGATCCCCAGGACTGGGAGACATTGCCGCCGATCGGAAATGCGCTGCCCGGCACCGTGCTGCACGTCCTCGATCGCCTGGGTCGCCCGCTGCCCGACGGTCTCGTCGGAGAGCTGGTCCTGGCCGGACGGGGCCTCGCCCACGGCTACTGGAATGCGCCCGCGCGCACCGCCGAGCGCTTCGTTCCCGACCCGCTCGCCGTCCATGGGCCCGGTTCGCGCGCCTACCGAACGGGCGACCTCGTGCGGCGCCGCGCGGACGGCGCGCTCGCCTTCGTGGGGCGCGCCGACGACCAGGTCAAGCTGCGCGGCTTCCGCGTGGAGCTCGGAGAGATCGAGGCTGCGATCGCGCGCCACGACGCCGTCGAGAGTGCGGCGATTGCGCTGCGGTCCCGGTCCGGTGGGACATCGGGATCCAGCGCACGGCTGGTCGCCTACGTCGTGATCCGGGAAGGAGACCCGACGCCGGACAGCGCGCTTCGCGGCTGGCTCGCGAACGAGTTGCCGGCGTACATGCTCCCCGACGCGTTCGTGAGGCTGTCGTCCCTACCCGTCACCCCGAACGGCAAGGTCGATCGGCGTGCTCTCCCGATGCCGGACGAGGCGGCGTTCGGTAGCGCGCCCGCGGGCGCGCGCGTCGAGCCGCGCACCGAGACCGAGGCGCTGGTTGCCGAAACCTGGAGCCGCGTGCTGGAGCGCGAGGGCATCGGGGCCCACGACGACTTCTTCGATCTCGGGGGCCACTCGCTGCTGGCGGTGCGGCTGGCCTCGCTGCTCGGTGCGGCGATCGGCCGCGAGGTGCCCGTCGTCCAGCTCTTCGAGCATCCGACACCGGCGGGCCTCGCCGCCTGGATCGAATCGAGCGCGCGCGGCGACGAGACGGGCGAACCGAATCCCGTGCGGCGCGACCTCGCCGAAGAGCGGCCGCTCTCGGAATCGCAGCGGCGCTTGTTCGTGCTGAATCCCCAGGTGGCACCGACCCACCGCTTCTACCACACCGTGACGGCCCGCCGTCTGCGCGGTCCCCTGGACGTCCCGGCGCTCCGCTCCGCCCTCGAGTCCGTGGTGGCGCTGCACGAGCCGCTGCGCACCGCGTTCGAGGTGCGGAGTCTGGCTCCGCTCGACGTCGTCAAACGCGTCGTCGCCGCCGGCGCGCTTCCGCTCGAGGTGGTCGACCTGTCCGATACCACGGTCGCCGAGCAGGAGCGGGCCGTCCGCGCTCGGGCCGACGCCGACTTCGCTGCGCCCTTCGATCTTGCCGGCGGCCTCCTGATGCGCGCGACGCTGCTGCGTCTCGGCGACGACCACCACGTGCTCGTACTCGTGCATCACCAGCTCGCCTTCGATGCCTGGTCGCGCGAGCTCTTCGTGAAGGATTTCGAGCGCTTCTATCGGGCTGCGCTGTCGGGCGATTCCGAGGAGGTCGCGGCGCCGGAGTCGTCCGAGGCGCTGCGCTACGACGACCTCGCGGTCGACGAAGCCGACCGGCTCGAGAGCGACGCAGCACGGGAGCGGCTCGCATCGGCCCGGGACCGGCTCGCCGAGCCGTGCCCTCCCTTGGCCTTGGACACAGACTACGAACGGCCCGACGTGAAGTCCTTCGAGGGGATCGTCTTGCCGCTGCGCATCCCGGCGGGTCTGGTCGAGCGTGCGCGCGAACTCGCGCGCCGCTCGGGCGTCACCCTCTACATGGCGCTCTTGTCGCTGTATGCGGTGTGGCTCCATGCGCACTCGCGACAGGAGCAGCTGCGGATCGGCTCGTCGTCGGCGGGCCGACGCGGTGAAGCCGCCGAGACGTTGGTCGGGCCGTTCAACGACTTCCTCGTCCTCCCCGTGGACCTCTCCGGGGATCCGAGCTTCCGGGAGCTCTTGCGGCGCATTCGTCGCGTCGCGCTCGACGCGCACGCCCATGGCGAGGTGCCCTTCGCGCGCCTCGTGGATGCGCTCGACGCGGGGGAGGACGCATCCCGCACGCCCGTCTATCAGGCGATGTTCACGTACAAGCGCTTCCTCGAACGCCCCGACGGACGGCTCGGCGAGCTGGAGGTCGAAGGCGTCCACGTCGACTGGGGCACGGCGCGGACCGACGTGACGATCTCGCTCCTCGACGATGGCGAGGACATCGTGGGCTTCCTCGAGGCGAGTGCCGACCTCTTCGAGCGCGAGCGCACCATGCTGCGACTGCGGCACGCCCAGGTGCTGCTCGATGCGGTGGTGCGCGACCCGGACGCACCGCTCTCCTCGCTTCCGCTCTCTCCCGCCGAGGCGGCGAACTACGATCCGATGTCGAGCCTCTCCGAGAGCGAGCAGCGCTACCTCGACGCCTTCGAGGTGCGACACGCCGGCCGCACCCCGCACTCTCGACAGCTCGCTCGGGATCATCACCCGAGCTGGGCCGACCCGCGCTTCGCAGCGGGCTACCGCAAGGCGCTTCGCGGAGTGGGGTACCCGCTCTTCGCGGAGCGCGCGGAAGGCGCGCGGATCCAGGACGTCGACGGCAACGCCTACGTCGACCTCACGATGAGCTTCGGCATCACGCTCTTCGGCCACCGCCCGGCCTTCCTGCGCGAGGCCCTAAAGGACGAGGTCGACCGGGGCTTCCCGCTCGGGATGGCCGCGCCGCGTGCGGCCGAGGCCGCGGAGCGGATCCGTCGCTTCGTGCCGACCGTCGAGCGGGTGGCCTTCCTCGGAACGCGGACCGAGGCGATGATCGTCGGACTGCGCGCCTGCCGCGCCGCGACCGGTCGGTCCAAGGTCGTGGTGTTCCGCGGCGGCTACCACGGCAACGCCGACGAACTCCAGACCGGGCCGAACCCCTTCGATCCGGGAGCGCGACCGCCGGGGATTCCCGAAGCCCTGTCCGGGGACGTCTGGTCGCTCGACTACAACGATCCGCGCTCCCTCGACGCGCTCGAAGCGCGGGCCGACGAGATCGCGGCCGTCCTGGTGGAGCCGATCCAGAGCCAGTGGGCGGCGCGACTCGACGAAGACCCGGCGGCTTTCCTCGCCGGGCTGCGCTCGGTGACCCACGACCACGGCGTTCCGCTCGTCTTCGACGAGACCGTCTTCGGCTTCCGCATCCACCCGGCGGGCTGCCAGGGCCATTTCGGGATCGAGTCGGACCTCGCCATCTACGGCAAACCGATCGCCGGGGGCCTGCCGATCGGGGTGGTCGGCGGGCGCAGCGAGATTCTGGACCGCATCGATGGCGGGGCCTGGTTTGGCGCCGAGGACGGCGCGCCGGCGGGCGGTCGTATCGAAGCCGGCAGCACCTACGGCGGGCACCCGCTCTCGATGGCGGCGGTGTGCGCGGTACTCGAAGAGCTCGAGCGTCGCGGTCCGAGCTTTCAGAAGGATCTGAACGAGCGAAGCGCGGCGTTCTGCGAGCGGCTGAACGCGCTCCTGCGGGCCGAAGGGGCGCCGATCGGCGTGACCCATTTCGGATCGCGCATCGGCTTCGTCTCCCTGGGCGGTGGCGACGTGGGGCCGCTCTTGCGCCTGCACCTTCTGGAGCACGGCGTGTTCCTGCGCGGCGATTGCGGCTCGCTTTCGGACGCCCACAGCGACGCGGACCTCGAGATCGTGGAGAGCGCCCTGCGCGAAACCGTCCGAACCCTCGCCGCCGCGGGATTCCGCGCCTGACCCGCGCGAACCGAGAAACACACGAAACAGGAGAACGATATGAGTTGGAACGACGACGACACCACGACCCCGATGAAGGCGGTCATCAACGACGAGGAGCAGTACTCGATCTGGCCCCTCGATCAGGAGCTGCCCGCTGGCTGGCGCGACGCCGGCAAGGAAGGCCCGAAGTCGGAGGTCCTCGCCTGGATCGACGAGGTCTGGACCGACATGCGACCGCGATCCCTCCGCGAGCGCCTCGACCACGCCTGAACGCGTTCCGGGTTCCCCCTCATGAAGACGGTTCGTACCCTCGTCGCCCACGCACCGCGCTCGGTAGCGGCGGCAGGTCTGTTGGGCCTCGCCGCCGGTCTCGGCACGGCGGCGATGCTGGCGCTCGCGAACGGCGCGATCTCGGATCCGGGCGAGCGGACCCTCGCCGGGGGCGTGCGCTTCTTCGGCGTGGTGCTGGCCGTGATGGTGGCGACGGCCGGTTCCCAGATGGTGCTGGTGCGGCTGGCCCAGGGGATCGTCTTCGATCTGCAGCAGCGTCTGTTGGGCGCGATCTTGCAGGCGCCGCTCGCCCGGCTCGAGCAGATCGGAAAGCCGCGCTTGCTCGCGGCCCTGACCGCCGACGTCGACGCCGTCTCCCGCGCCGCGCCCTGGGTGGCCGGGCTCTGGGTGAACGCGACCGTTCTGGTGGGCTGTCTCGTCTACCTCGCATGGGTCTCCCCCGGGCTCCTCGCGCTGCTGGCGGGTGTTCTCGTGGCCGGAGGCGTCGTCTATCGCGCGCTGTCGACCCGCGGACTCGTCTTCATCCGCGACGCGCACGTCGCGCGCGACGATCTCTACCGGCACTTTCGTTCCGTGACCGAGGGGCTCCGCGAGCTGAAGCTCCACGCCCACTGGCGCGATCGCTTCACGCATCACGTCTTCCGCACCGACGCCGAGCGGTTTCGCGATGCGCGGGTGCGGGGGACGTCGATCTTCGCCTTCACCGGTGCCTGGGGCGTCACGCTCTTCTTCCTCGCGATCGGGGCGCTCGTCTACGTGGCTCCCGCGTGGATGCCCGTCTCCGACGGCATCCTCATGAAGTACGCGGTGACGATCCTGTTCATGATCACGCCCCTCCGCGGTCTGTTGAACGCAGCCCCGGAAGTGGGTCAGGCCGACATCGCGCTCGATCGCGTCGCGTCGCTGGGTCTCGACCTCGAGGAGGCAGGGCCCGACCCGGCTTCCGACCGCGGGGCGTCGCCGGCGGGCTTCACCACCCTGACCCTCGAGGGGGTCGGCTTCGCGTTCCCGGCCGTCGACGACGAGTCCCCCTTCCTGCTGGGTCCGATCGACCTCACGCTTCGCTCGGGGGAGTGTGTCTTCCTGGTCGGCGGCAACGGCAGCGGCAAGACGACCTTGGCGAAGGTGCTGACCGGTCTGTACCCGCCGACGTCGGGTCGCGTGCTCGTCGACGGGGAAGCCGTCGGCACCGACGATGCGCAGCTCGACGCCTATCGGGCACTCTTCTCCGGGGTGTTCGCCGATGGGTTCGTCTTCGACGAGCTCCTCGGCGCGAGTGCCGACGCAGGGGCCGACTCGGAGATCCAGAAGCTCCTGGATCGGCTCGAACTCACCCGCAAGGTCCGCGTCGAGGATCGCCGCTTCTCGACGACCGCCCTGTCCAGCGGGCAACGGAAGCGGCTGGGATTGCTCGCGACCTGTCTCGAGCGGCGTCCGATCTACGTCTTCGACGAGTGGGCGGCCGAGCAGGATCCGCGCTTCAAGGACGTCTTCTACCGCGAACTCCTCCCCGAACTCGCGCGACAGGGCAAGACCGTCGTCGCGATCACCCACGACGACCGCTACTTCGCCTGTGCCGACCGGGTCGTGCGCCTCGACGAGGGGCGCGTGGTCGAAGACGTGGCCACCGCAGTCGTTCGGAGCGGGTCATGAGCCGGAGTTTCGTCGACTTGCTCGTGCGGCAGGCGGTCGAGGACCCGGAACGGGTCGCCTACCGCTTCCTGGTCGACGGCGACACCGAAGAATCCCTGCTCTGTGTCGGCGATCTGGACCGGCGGGCCCGCGTACTGGCGGCGCGCTTGGCGAATGCAGGAGCGGCCGGCGAGCGCGTGCTGATCCTGGTTCCACCGAGCATCGACAACGTCGTGGCGTTCTTCGCGTGCCTCTATGCTGGCGCGATCGCGGTCCCGATGGCGCCCCCGCGCCGAGCCCGCGCCGACGGCAAGCTGGCCGCGATCCGGGATCGCGCCGAGGCGCGTTTCGTGGTGGCCGATGCGGCGACCCGGACGCGCATTGCTCGCTCCGGCGAGTTGCCTACGGACGCTCCGGACGATCTCCTCTGGTTCGACGTGGCGGAAACGGATGCGGCGGGCGCGGACTTCGTTCCCGTGACTCCAGACGCTGGCGACGTGGCCTTCCTGCAGTTCACCTCGGGCTCGACGGGCCAGCCGAAAGGTGTCCGGGTCACCCACGCCAATCTCGTTGCGAACGCCGGGCTCATCCAGCAGGGCTTCGCCGATGACGCGCGCACGCGGGGCGTGACCTGGCTCCCGCCCTACCACGACATGGGACTCATCGGCGGGATCCTGCAGCCGATCTTCCTCGGTGCCGAGACCGTGATGATGACGCCGACGGCCTTCGTGCAGCGCCCGCTGCGCTGGCTCGAGGCGATCTCGCGCTATCGCGCCACGACGAGCGGTGGGCCCGATTTCGCGTATGCCCTGTGCGCTGACGTCGCGTCGCTGGCACCGCCGGATCTCGACCTCTCTTCGTGGACGCTGGCCTTCAGCGGCGCAGAGCCCGTGCGTGCTTCGACCCTCGAGCGCTTCGCCAGCGCGTACGCGTATGCCGGGTTCGATCCGAAGGCGTTCTATCCCTGTTACGGGATGGCGGAGACGACCCTCTTCGTGAGCGGCGGCGTGCGCGGCGCCGGGGCACGCACCCTCGCGGTGGATGCGGAAGCGCTCGAGCGGAGCGAGATCACGCCCGACGAGGGCGGTCGCCCGATCGTGTCGTGTGGGCGGGCCGCCGGTGATGGTGTGCGGATCGTCGACCTCGAGACGCATCGAGCCCTCCCCGAACGCCGCGTCGGCGAGGTCTGGGTGCGCGGCCCGCAGGTGGCGGACGGCTACTGGGGAGACCCGGAGGCATCCGCCGCGAGCTTCGGCGTCGATCTCACCCCGGGCGACGGCGGCTATCTCCGCACGGGAGACCTCGGTTTTCTCGAGGGCGGCGAACTCTTCCTGACCGGCCGGGCCAAGGATCTCATCATCCTGCGCGGTCGAAACCTGCACCCCGTCGACCTCGAGGAGAGCGTCGCCGCGGCACACGCGGCGCTCCAGGGGGCACCCGTCGCCGCGTTCCCGGTCGAAGCCCAAAGCCCGGATGGTGAACCGGAAGAGCGACTCGTGATCGTCGCCGAGGTCGCGCGCCAGGCGCGGCACGGACTCGACGCCGACGCCGTCGGCAGGGCGCTGCGAAAGGTCATCGTCGAGGAGCACGGCGTCGACCCGCTGGCGATCGTGTTCATCCGTCCGGCCTCGCTGCCGCGCACGTCCAGCGGCAAGGTGCAGCGGCGTGCGACGCGGCAGTCCTACCTCGACGACGCGCTGTTGGTGCTCGGCCGCTGGGACGCGCCTCGACGTGCGGCGCCGGCGCCGCGCGCCACCGACGCCGCGCCGACCGGATCGATGCACGGGCCCGGCCGTGCGGCCCTGCGCGCTTGGATGATCGATGCCGTGGCGGCGGCGGCCGCCGTACTCCCGGAAGAGATCGACGCCGGCGAGCCCTGGGCCGCCCATGGACTCGATTCGCTGCAAGGCGTTCGTCTGATGGGGCGTCTCGCCGAATGGTTGGGACGCCCGCTGTCTCCGACGCTCCTCTACGACCATCCGACGATCGACGCGCTGGCGGGTCACCTCGCCACCGCGAGCGTCGACGCCGTCGAAACCGAGGCGCTGCGCGAGCGCCTCGACGCGGACGACGGAATCGCCATCATCGGCATCGCCGCACGCTTCCCGGGTGGAGAGGACGCGCACCGCTGGTTCGAGGGCCTGGCGAACGGAGTCGATGCGGTCGGCCCCGTCCCGGCTGATCGCCCTGGCGCCGATGCCTGGCGCCTGGCGGGGGAGCGCCACCCGGCTGTCGCCCAGGCGGGCTTCCTCTCCGACGTCGATCGCCACGAGATCGCGCTCTTCGGGCTCTCCCCGCGCGAGGCGCAGAACGTCGACCCGCAGCAGCGGCTGCTCCTCGAGACCGCCTGGCGCGCCTTCGAAGACGCGGGGGTGGCGCCGGAACGCTTGGCCGGCAGCGCGACCGGCGTGTTCGTCGGTGTGAGCTCCCCGGACTACGCCCGGTTGATGGCCGCGAACCTCGGGGATCGGAGCCTTCCGGTCCACGCGGGAACCGGCAACGCGCTCAGCGTCGCCGCGAATCGGATCTCGTATCGCTTCGATCTGCGCGGGCCGAGTCTCGCGATCGACACCGCCTGTTCTTCTTCCCTGGTCGCGGTGCACCAGGCGTGCGCCAGTCTCGAACGCGGCGAGTCGGAGCTCGCCCTGGCGGGCGGGGTGAACCTGCTGCTCGCGCCGGACCTCTCGGAGATCTTCGCCGAAGCGGGGATGCTCTCGCCGGACGGGCGCTGCCGGACCTTCGACGCGGCCGCGAACGGCTACGTGCGCGGCGAGGGCTGCGGACTGCTGGTGCTGAAGCCGCTCTCGCGTGCGCGGGCCGACGGAGACCGGGTCTGGGCGGTGATCCGCGGCACGGCGGTCAACCAGGACGGTCGCTCGAACGGTCTCACCGCGCCGAGCGGCGCGGCGCAACAGGCGGTGATCCGCACAGCGCTCGCACGCGCGCGGGTGACGCCCGACGAGGTGGACTACGTCGAAGCCCACGGGACGGCGACCTCCCTCGGCGATCCGATCGAGGCGGAGGCGCTACAGGCCGTCTTCGGTGTGCGTGGCGAGGAACGCGAAGCGCTCCGCATCGGTTCGGTGAAGACGAACATCGGGCATCTCGAAGCCGCCGCGGGAATCGCGGGGCTGCTGAAGGTCGTCCTCTCCCTCGCGCACGAGCGACTCCCGGGGCAGCTGCACTTCGACACGCCGAACCCCCACGCACCGGTGGTCTCCTCGGCGACGCAGGCGGCCGCGTCACCCGGAGGTGGTCCGCTCGCGGTCCTGACGGAGACGCGGGCGTGGCCCGCCGCGAGCAGACGCGTGGCTGGCGTGAGTTCGTTCGGCTTCGGCGGCACCAATGCCCACGTCGTCCTCGAAGGGGCGCCCGAAGCGCCGGCCGCAGCGGAGACACCCGACCTCTCGTGCGCACGGGGGCTCTGGCTCTCGGAACGCGACGCGGACGCGCTGGCAGCGCTGGCCGGGGCAGCGGCGGATGTGCTCGATGCGGGTCAGCCGCTGGACGCGCTGGCGCGTGAAGCGGCAGTCGGTCGGGCGCGTTTCCCCGAGCGGATCGCCGTCGTCGCGGAGACGAGCGCCGATGCCACCCGCGCGCTGCGCGCCTGCGCAGCCGGCGAACGGCCGCCCGCTTCGATCGGACCGGCCACGTCGCGCGCCGGAGCCGAGCCCGCCATCGCCTTTGCGTTTCCCGGACAAGGCGCCCAGCGGGTCGGGATGGGCGCCGAGCTCTATGCCCGCGATCCCGGGTTCCGGCGCCGCCTGGACGCTTGCGATCGCGTGCTTCGCGAGGCGGCCGGCTTCTCCCTGGTGGAATTGCTGCAACGGACCGGTGAAGGAGCCGCGCGCCAGCTCGCCGAAACGCGCTTCACCCAGCCCGCCCTCTTCGCCGTGGAGCTCTGTCTGGCCGAGCTGTTGGTGGAACGCGGTGTGCGGCCCGGCCGGCTGATCGGCCACAGCGTGGGTGAGTACGCCGCGGCGTGTCTGGCAGGCGTCTTCGACCGCGAAGATGCGTTGCGGTTGGTCGCGCGTCGCGCCGAGTTGGTAGGCGACCTGCCGTCGGGCGGCGCGATGCTGGCCGTGGGGCTGCCGGCCGCGCAGGCGGAGGGCCGGATCGACGCCCGCGCCGACGTGGCCCTCGCCGTGGACAACGGCGCCGAGCGATCGGTCCTTTCGGGTGCGCGATCTTCGCTCGAGCCGATCGCGGCGGCCCTTGCGGCCGACGGGATCGAGGCGCGCTGGCTCGACGTCTCGCACGCCTTCCACTCTCCGCTGCTGGATCCCATGCTGCCCGCGTTCGGTGAGGCGGTCGCCGCCGTCGACCTGCGCGCGCCGCAGTGCGAGATCTTGTCCAATCTCACGGGAGAGGTCGCGGGAGCCGAAATGGCCACACCCGACTACTGGGTGCGCCAGCTGCGTGGACGCGTCCGATTCCGGGAGGGCCTCGAGTCCCTGTTTGCGGGGCGGCTCGATGCCCTCGTCGAGGTGGGCCCCCGCGCCACGAGTCTTGCGCTCGCGCGGGCGGCAGCATCGCCCGATCGAGCGACCGGGATCGCGTGGCTGCCGACCCTGCGCGATGGCGTGCGCGAGGATCTGGGCGTGGCGCGCGCGCTGGGGGAGCTCTTCGTCCGGGGCGCGTCCGTGGATGGCGAGACCACGCACGAAGACGTCCGGCCCGCGGCGCCTCGGTTGCCGGGTGTGCGCTTCCGACGCGAACGCGCCTGGTTCAGCGCCGCGAGCGGTCCGAGCCACGCGGTCCGCCGGCGCGCGGGGGCCCATCCCTTGTTGGGCGACGCGGTCGACGTGCCCGAGCCCGATAGGCATCGGTTCGAGACGCTCGTGTCCCCCGAAGCTCCGGGCTGGCTTTCGGACCATCGCGTCGGGCAGGCGGCGGTGATGCCCGCGGCGGCGTTCATCGAACTGGCACTGGCCGCCGGACGCCGCGCGCTCGGGGTCGAGGGGCCACTGGAGTTGCGCGACCTCGAGATCGCGGCCGCACTTCCCTTGCTCTCGAACGCCGATGTGCGGTTGCACACGCTCGCGTCGGAGAGCGAGGCGGGCCAGATGCGGGTGCGCACGTTCTCGTCGGACCCGAACGCGAACGCGACCTGGATGGGTCACAGCACCTCCGTCGTCACGAAAGGCGAGGGCGCTTCGCTTCCCGAGGCGCCGATGCCGTCGGACGAGACGTCGCGCGACATCGACCTGGATGCGCTGGCTGCGCGCTTCGGGGAGGTCGGGATCCACTACGGCCCCGCGTTCCGCGGGATCGAATCCCTCTCGGTGCGAACCGCGTGCGAGACCGGGGCGCCCTTCGCCTACGGGGTCGTCGCTGCGACCCCCGAAGCCGACGAAGGTCGCTACGGACTGCCTCCCACCCGACTCGATGCCTGTCTGCAGGCGATCGCGCCACTCCTGGACGCGAACGAAGCGCTGCTGCCCGTCGGAGCGCGGCGCCTGTGGGTCGCGGCCCCCCGCACCGGCTGGCCCGAGCGGATCGAAGTGCGCGCCTGGCTCGCGGGACCCCGCGAGGCGCATCTCGAGGCCACCACGCTGGGGGGCGAGCGGCTGTTCGCGCTCGAAGGCGTGCAGCTGGCTCCGGTTCCGGGGATCCGTGGATCGAAGCGCGACGCCCAGGAGGACTTGCACACCGTCGCGTGGATCGAGCGCGGAAGGGCCGGCGGCGCTCGCGTGCGCCTCCCGGATCCGTCCGGCGTCGTCGAAGACGTGCGACCGGCGTTCGAAGCTTCGCGCGAGGCGGAGTCGATCACCGGGTACCGATCCGGAATCGCGGCGCTCGAGGCCCGCGCACGCACCCTGGCCCAGGCGATCGTCACCCGCGAGGGCTTCGACGTGGTCGCCCGAGCCGCGGAATCCACGAAGGCGAGGCGACTGCTCGCACGCCTGCGCAACCTGGCCGCCCAGGCACCGTCTCCGCCCGCGCCCGCGGCGGACGATCCCCGCGTCGCCGTCGAGTCGGATCTGCTGGAGCGCTGCGCCGCACGCTGCCTCGACGTACTCGCCGGCACCTGTGATCCGATCGCCGAGCTCCTGTTCCCGAACGGCGACGCGCGTGCCCTGCGTTCGATCTACCGCGACGGCGCGGGGCCGGCGTTGATGAATCGACAGGTGACACGCCTGGTCGAGTCCGCACAGCAAGCGCTGCCCCGCGACGAGGGGCTCGCCGTCCTCGAGATCGGCGCAGGGACCGGTGCCACCACCGAGGCCTTGCTGGAGCGGCTGGACGGGACGCGCTCTTCCTATTGGTTCACCGACCTCGGCGCGCCACTGGTGCAGTCGGCGATCGAGCAGCTGGGTCCGCGTCATCCGCGCTTCGAGGGGCGCCTGCTCGACGTGTCGCGCGACCCGCGCGAACAGGGCTTCGAGCCTGCCTGCGCCGACATCGTCGTCGCTGCCAACGTGCTTCACGCGACTCCCGATCTGGGGACCACCCTCGCAAACACCCGAGAGCTGCTCGCCTCCGGCGGGTGGCTCGTCCTGCTCGAGGGCACCGAGCGTCTCGGCTGGCTCGATCTGACCTTCGGGCTGACCGACGGATGGTGGTGCTTCGAGCCGGACGCGCAGCGCACCGACCATCCCCTCATCGACTCGGCGCAATGGGAGCGTGTGCTCGTGGAAGCGGGCTTCGAGTCGGTGACCTCGCTCGTCGACGGATCTGCAGGCCTCGAACAGGACGTGATTGTGGCTCGCGCTCCGCGCCGCCGCGCTCGCCGCAGCCTGCGTGTTCTCTCCGGCGCCGAACGCGTCGCCGGGATCGAAGCCGCCGCGTCCGTGGTCGGCATCGACACGGAAGCGAATGGCGCGAACGCCCCGCTCGAGGACGCCGTAATCGTGGCGCGCGGCTTCACCGACGCGAGCCGGACCCTCCCCGAACGGGCCAACCTGGTTCTCGAAGAGGCGCTCGATGCAGCGCGCCACTGGCTCGCAGGTCGCAGCGATCTGCGCGGCAGCCGCTTGACCTTCGTCACCTATGGCGCCGCATCGGTCGGCGAGGACGGCGGCTTCGCTTCGCCCGATGCGGCGGGCGTTGCCGAGGCGGGGCTCTGGGGCGTGGCGCGTGCCCTACGACACGAGACGCCGGGACTCACCGTGCGCATCGTCGACGTCGGCCCTGGCGTCCGGTTCGATGCGCTCGCGCGAGAGCTCACGGCCGAGGACGGCGAGGACGAGGTCGCGCTGCGCGGGGAACGGCGGTTCGTCTCGCGCCTCGCACCCTGGGTGGATGACACCCGGCCGACCCGACTCGAGGTGGCGGTTCCCGGGCATCTGGATCAACTCGTCCAGTGTCCGGCAGAGCGGCGAGCGCCCGCTGCGGACGAAGTCGAGATCGCCGTGCGGGCCACCGGTCTGAACTTCCGAGACCTGCTCCAGGCCCTCGGCATGCTCGGGCGGGGCTATGCCGAGGCCCTCGACCAGGAACACATCCCCTTCGGGTTCGAGTGCGCCGGCGTCGTCGCCCGCGTCGGGACGGACGTCGCGCATGTCGCAGCGGGTGATGCGGTGATCGGTTGCTTCACGCCGGGGAGCCTCGCCAGTCATGTGACGCTGCCCGGGCGCTTCGTGGTTCCCAAATCGGATCGTCTGGACTGGGCCGAAGCGGCAGCGTTGCCGACGGCATGGCTCACGGTCTGGTACGGGCTCGACACCCTGGCGGCGCTCGCGCCTGGTGAATGGGTGTTGATTCACGCGGCGGCGGGCGGCGTGGGCATGGCGGCCGTGCGCCACGCCCAGCGCACCGGGGCGCGCGTGATCGCGACGGCGCACCCGTCGAAGTGGGAACACCTGCGCGCGCTGGGCGTCGAACACCTGGCGAGTTCCCGCGACGCAGGCTTTGCGGATCGCGTGCGCGCGTGGACCGGCGGTGCCGGTGTCGACGTGGTGCTCAACTGCCTCGCCGACGAACTCGCGCTCGAGAGCCTCGCGGTGACGGCCCGAGGCGGACGCTTCGTCGAACTCGGACGCATCGGCGGGCTCGACGCGGAGACGGCCCGCCACCGACGACCCGACGTGCAGTTCCACGCCTTCGATCTGGGCCAGGTCGCGATGGAGGGAGCGGTGGGTGGCGCGCTCGACGCGCTCGTGCAGCGGTTTGCCGCGAACGACGCCGGCGACACGCTCGTTCTCCCGACCACCGCGTTCCCGGTCGCCGAGGCCGAGGCCGCGTTCCGCCAGCTCCAGGCCGGGCGTCACGTGGGCAAGCTCGCCCTCGTGCGGGAGACCCCGACTCCGGAGGCTCCGTTCCGCATCGATCCCGACGGCACCTACGTCCTGAGTGGAGGCACGGGGGGCTTGGGGATTGCCGTGTCGCGTTGGCTCGCGGACGCGGGTGCGCGACACCTGGTGCTGATCGCGCGGAATGCCCCCACGCCCGAGGCCCAGCAGGAGATCGATCGGCTGGTCGCCATGGGGGTTCGTGTCGACGCGTGGTCCGTCGACGTCGCCGACGCCCGCGCCGTCGAGAATGCGTTCACGGCCCTGCGCGACGAGGGCGCCACCGTTCGCGGCGTCGTGCACGGGGCGGGAGTCCTCGCCGACGCGCTCCTCGAAGATCTCGACGACGCTCACGTGCGACGCGTCCTGCTGCCCAAGGTGCACGGCGTCACGCATCTCGCCGCGGCGACGTCTGCCGACCCGCTCGACTTCTTCGTGTCCTTCTCGTCTGCGGCCGCGCTCTTTGGTTCTCCCGGCCAGGCGAACCATGCGGCGGCGAACGCCATCCTCGACGCCCACGCCGCGTGGCTGCGCAGCGAGGGACGGCCCGGTCGCAGCATCGCCTGGGGCGCCTGGGCCCAGATCGGAGCCGCCGCGCGCAAGGGGGCGGGGGAACGCCTCGCGGCGCTCGGCATCGGCGAAATCGATCCGCCCGATGGCCTCGCCGCCTTCGAGGCGGCGCTGCGCAGCGGGACTCCCTACTTAGGGGTGGCTCCTCTCGACTGGGATCGCTTCGCCCAGATGTCGTTCGCGGAGCGCCCGTTCTATGGGCATCGTCTGGCGGCGGCCACGGGCTCCACGGCGACGGTGAATCGGCTCGACCTCTCAGGGCTCGACGGCCCGCAGCGCCTGGCGGTGTTGGACGAGCACTTGCGCGCAGAGATCGCGACCGTCCTCGGACTCTCGTCCTCCGACGAGATCGAGCCGCGCAGTCGGTTGATGGATCTGGGCATGGATTCGCTGATGGCGGTCGAGCTGAAGGCGCGCGCCGAACGGAGCCTGGGCCTCTCGCTTCCGTCGACGCTCTTCTTCGATCACCCGACGGTGGAATCCCTGGTGGCCTACCTCGAAGCGTCGCTCGCTCCGGGTCCGGCGGAAGACGCAGAGCCGACCCGGGAGCCGCGCCCCGATGCGGGAGTCGGCGACGATGACTTCGCGGTGGAAGACGACGCCGCCGTGATCGACGACGTGGCGGGCCTCTCGGACGAGGACGTCTTGCGCCGCCTGCGCGGCTGAGCCGGCGACGCGTCGCGCGTCGGCACCGTTCCGTGCTACCGGCCGCGAAGCTTCGCGAGCGCGCTGCGCGCCTGCTCCTGGCCCGGGTCGTACTCCAGCGCCTTCTCGTAGGCGGCGCGGGCGTCTGCGTTGCGTCCCCGACCCTCGTGGGCGCGACCGATCCACAGCCAGGCCGCTGAGGGAGCGTTCAGCAGATCGCTGCGGCGCAAACCGTCGAGATAGGCGCGGAGCAGTGTCAGGGCCTCGTCGGTCTCACTGCCGCGTTGGATCAGGAGCTTGGCGAGCTTGTAGCTGGCGTCGAGGCGCGCTGTTTCGTCGGGTCCCACCAGGGCGCTGCGAAACGCACGCTCGGCACCCGCCGGATCTTGCGCTTCGTTGCGCAGTCGGCCCAGCAGGAAGTGCAGCGCCTGGGCGTCGGGGTGCGCTTCGAGGCCCGCGCGGCAGCGGGCAAGGGCCGCTTCGAGTTCGTCCTGCCGGCGGAGTCTTGCGACATCGAGCGCCACCGAAGCCACCCGGTCGAGCGGCGCGAGGCGGGCAACGATGTCGCGCGCGCCGTCGAGGTCACCGCCGACGAGTGAGGGGGCGTAGAGGAAGAAGTGACCGCGATCCATCAACGCGTCGACGTCCTTCGGCGCGAGCGCGACCGCTCGTTCCGTCGATGCGTCGATCGCGCGAATCGCCCACACCGCCGACAGACCACCGGCCTCGGCCAGCTGCTGTCGGAGTGCGCGCGTCCGCGTCACGTGGGCGGCGCTGCGATTCGGCGCCAAGGCGACGGCCCGATCGGCGTAGGCGAGCGCGTCGTCCGTGTTTCCCAGGCGCCGATGGACGGTCGACAGCAGCTCGAGGGCCCGTGGCGACGGGGGCGGTTCGCGCAGCGTCCGCTCGAGCAGCTGCTGGGCGTGCTCGAGCTCACCCGCGACCGTGGCCGCCTCGGCCTCCGCCAACGTCGGCGGGGTTCCCGCGGCCGGGCTGAGAAGGAACAGGAGAACCGCGACCAGGCGCAGGGGGACGCGGCACACGAGGCGCCGGGAAGGCGCCAATCCTTGCCTCACCCAAGCGATCCTTGCGCTGCGGACGCGACGGATGGCTACCAGGCCTCGGAGTCGTTGCGCTTCGCCTGCTTCATGCCCTCGTCGGTCTCCCCGATCTTCCAATAACAGCTGACGTAGAGATCGGTCCGGTCGACCGCGCGTTCGTGCCGGAAGTACTGACGCAGCGATCGGGATGCGCCGAATTCGCCGGCCACCCACACCGATGCGCGACCCGCTCGCCAGGGAATCGCCTTCACGGAATCTGCCAGCGTGGTGCTCGGGGCGTGTGGGTGGGGATTGTCGACCCAGGAGATCTCCATGCCCGACGGGCCGGAGAGGTCGAGGTGATCGGCGGGGTCGACGCCCTCGAGCACGAGGTGTCCCTGGGCGTCGTCGGGCAGGTCGCCCAGCATCACGGCGAGGGCGGGCAGGGCACTCAGGTCGCCCGCCAACAGGAACCAGTCCGCGTCGGCACTCGGTCGACGCACCGGTCCCGGATCGGTCACCGAGACCGGAGAGCCTGGGGACGCCTCTGCGAGCCAACGCGCGGCCGGTCCACCGTCTTCGTGCACCACCATCCAGAGCTCGAGCTCTCGTGCGGCCGCGTCGAATCGGCGCACGGTGTACGAGCGCAGCAGCGGGCGCCCGACCGCGCGCGGGAACACGAGCTTCACGTAGCCGCCCTCGAAGCCCGTCGGGAAGCGTTCGAGGTCGGCCCCGCCGAGCACGACGCGAGCGAGGTGCGGTGTGACCGAGTCGCGCTGGCGGACTTCGAGCTGGTGGATCGTCCGCTTGCGCATCGTTCGCCTCACGCGGCTGGTTCGGGGGCTGCTCGCCGTGTCCCCACGCCCGAGGACCGGGAGCGGTCGTCGCGGCGCGTGACAAGCGCCAGCGTCCAGACGATAATGAAATTCATTTTCAACAACAAGTGAATGGGCCCCTGTGCCACGGCTTCGCGGTTGAGCGAAGGGACCAAGGGGCACTACCGTCCGAGCGCGCGCACCGCGCGCCCAGAGGAGACCCCCATGATCAAGCTCTACGGCCTGCGCATGAGCAACTACTACAGCCTCACCAAGGCCCTGCTGCTCGAGAAGGGGCTCGACTTCGAGGAGGTGAAAGCGCCGCCGTCCCAGGACGAGGACTACCTCGCGCGTTCGCCGATGGGGAAGATGCCGTCGATCGAAGTGGACGGGAACTACCTGTCCGAGTCCCTCGCGATCTTCGCCTACCTCGAGCGCTTGCAGCCCGAGCCCGCGCTCTTGCCGAGCGACCCGTTCCTGGCGGGCAAGACGATGGAGCTCGCGTGCCACATCAAGCTCGACATCGAGTTGGTCGCACGTCGTTGCCTGCCCGAGATGCTCTTCGGCAAGCCGGTGAGCGACGAGACCAAGAAGGAGGTCACGCGCGACCTGGCCAAGGGCATGAAGGCGGTCTCGCGGCTGCTGGTCTGCGATCCCTACGCGATGGGCAAGGACTTCACGATCGCGGACCTCTACGCCTACTACGGGTATGGGTTGGCGGGCGCACTCGCGAAGAAGGTGGTGGACGTCGACGTTCTCGCCGATGAGCCGAAGCTCGCGGCGTTGATCGGTCGACTCGCGGAACGCCCCAGCATCGCCCGGGTGACGGCGGAAGCGGGCTAGACGCGACGCCGTCGTCAGCGCGCTTGACCGGGACCGCTCCGGCGGGTTCCACTGCGTCGATGGAACCGAGCCTCGGGAGATGTCCTCGATGAGCCGCGATGCCCTGGTCGCGATGGCCCGTCGTTCCCTCGCGCACACCCAGGCCGGCACGTTGCCGGCGGCGCACGACATGCTGCGCGTGCCCGCGGACCACTACACCGACCCGGACCGCTTCCAGCTCGAGGTGGAGCGCATCTTCAAGCGGTTGCCTCTCGCGCTGGGCACCTCGGCCGAGCTGCGCGAGCCCGGCGCGTTTCGCACCACCGAGGTGGCGGGCATCCCGGTGCTGCTCGCGCGGGGTTCCGACGGCGAGGTGCGCGCCTTCCTGAACGCGTGCACGCACCGGGGGGCGCCGGTGGAATCGCGTGCCTGTGGGAAGACCCGCCGCTTCACCTGTCCCTACCACGCGTGGAGCTACGACACCGCCGGGCGTCTGCAGGGCATCTTCGCGCCGGATCACTTCGGCGAGCTCGATCTCGAGAGCCAGGGTCTGGTGCGGTTGCCCACCTCCGAACGCGCAGGGCTCGTGTTCGTCATCCTCGACCCGGCGTCGACGCTCTCCTTCGATCGCGCGCTCGTGGGCTTCGACGCGATGCTCGAACATTCCCGCTTCGCGGATCGGGTGTTCTTCGAGCGCGTGCAGCTGCCCGGGCCCAACTGGAAAGCGGCCTACGACGGCTATCTCGATTTCTATCACCTCCCCGTTCTGCACAAGCAGAGCTTCGGCACCCAGTTCTCCCACCATGCGGTGTACGACGCGTGGGGCCCCCACGTGCGGACGACGGCCCTCGACGCGTCCTTCGCGTCGCTGGCGGAACTCCCCGAAGCCGATTGGAAGACCGAGCGGCTCGCGGGTGGGGTCTGGAACCTGTTCCCGGGTGGGGCGCTGGTGAATTTCCCCGCCGGTCCCGGGCTCGAGATCAGCCAGCTGAATCAGGTGTTTCCCGGTGCGCATCCCGGAGAATCGTTCACCGAGATCACCTTCCTGGCCTCGGTCGAGCCCGATGCGGCGCAGCAGCAAGCGCTCCGTGGGATGGCCGATCTGCTGGCGGGCGTCGTGCGTCGCGAGGACTACCCGACCGTGGCCGGTGTACAGCGCGGCCTCGAGAGCGGGCTGCACCCGGGGGTCCTGTTCGGGCGGAGGAAGGGCCGCAGATCGTCCATCGCTGGATCGATCAGCTGATCGCCGCCGAGACCCCGGAGGCGCTGGACGCGCTGCTGGCCCGCGCCGAGGTCTACCACCAGGCCTGAGGCGTCCCCGACCCGCGGATCCAGGAATCCGCGGACCCCCGAGTCCGGCCGCTGCGCGTCCCCTCCCTCAAGCGCCTTCTCCGGCACGTCGATGCCTACCCATCAGGCGCCCGCCGAGCCGATCCGGGCGCGGGGGAGGTTCGTGATGAATCGGATGCGCTCGCTCACGCTCGTGCTGGCACTCGGAATCGGGATCTTCGCGGCTCCGCTCGCCGCGGCACCCACCCAACAGGATCCGCGCATGGGCGCGATGGAAGAGATCTTCTTCCTTTCGGGGCTCGAGTCCCAGCTCGCGTCCTTCTCCGACGTCGTCGACCACTCGCTGGTCACCCAGGGGCAGACGCTGCCCCAGACCGAGCGCGAGGCCCTGCGCCGCGCGATGCGTCGCATCTTCGACGGCAAGGCCCTGCGTCAGGACGTCCGCAAGGGGCTGATCGCGCGCTACGACAGTGAGCACTCCCGCGCGACCCTCGCCTGGTTGCGCTCGCCGCTCGGACGTCAGATCACCCGCCTCGAAGAGGCGGCCAGCAAGCCCGAGGTCATGCCGCAGATGGCCGCCTACGCCCAGAAGCTCCTGCAGAACCCGCCCCCCGAGAGCCGCCTGAACCTGATTCAGCGTCTCAACGAAGCCAGCGGCGCCATGGGGCTTGCCCTCGATCTCGGGATGACGACCGCCCAGAGCGTGGCCGAGGGGCTGAACGAAGCCCAGCCCGTCGATCGACGCATCCCCGCCGAGCAGCTGCGGGCCGCCATCCAGCAGCAGCGCAGCGCGATGGAGGCGCAGCTGCGCTCGTCGCTGCACCTCAGCAGCCTGTTCGCCTATCGGAACCTCGAAGACGCCCAGATCGAGTCGTATCTCACGTTCATCGAGAGCGATGCCGGACGCTGGTATCACTCGGCGGTCGTGGCCGAGCTGGTGGCGACCCTCGAGCGGGCCGCCGGCGGTGCGGGGGTGGCGGTGGCGCAGGAGATGCGCGCCGGCGGAGCCGTGCCCGCCAGCATCGCTCCCTGACGGGAGGCCAGACGCCGCGCCAGCGGCAACGCCCACGGCGCCTCGTCCCGGTACACCCGACGTGCCGGCGGAGCGTGCGCGTCCCGACGTCCGTTCTATCCTCGGCGACCCGTTCTTGTTCGCCCGAGGAGAGACCGCATGTCCACGCCCCCCGATCTCGAGACCCTTGCACTCGAGAAGAGCGACGGTGTCCTCACCGTCACCCTGAACCGGCCCGATCGTCTGAACGCGTTCACCACGCGGATGATGCAAGAGTGGCTGAGAGTGCTCGACGACGCCGATGCCGATGACGCCGTGCGCGCGATCATCGTCACCGGAGCGGGGCGCGGCTTCTGTGCGGGGGCCGACCTGGGCGGGGGTGCGGAGACCTTCGCGTCGAACCGGACCGCCGCCCCGGATTCGAAGCCCTCGGTGCCGCGCGACTCGGGCGGCGTGCTCACGCTGCGCTTCTTCCGCTGCAAGAAGCCGTTGATCGCGGCGGTCAACGGCCCGGCCGTCGGTGTCGGGGTCACCCAGATCCTGCCGATGGACATTCGGCTCGCGAGCGAGAAGGCGCGCTTCGGCTTCGTCTTCGCGAAGCGCGGCATCGTCCCGGAGGCGGCGAGCAGCTATTTCCTGCCGCGCGTCGTCGGCATCAACCGCGCCATGGAATGGGTGGCGACCGGTCGGATCTTCGATGCCCAGGAAGCCCTCGCGGGTGGCCTGGTGAGCGAGGTGCTCGCGCCCGACGCACTGCTGCCGCGCGCGCGCGAGCTCGCCCAGGAGATCGCGGCGAACACGAGCGGCGTCTCGGTCGCCCTGGCGCGCCAGATGATGTGGCAGATGCTCGGTGCTTCGCACCCGATGGAGGCGCACCGCCTCGACTCGGAGGCGATGCAGGCGATGGGTGGGAGCCCGGACAGCCGCGAAGGGGTGACGAGCTTCCTCGAGAAGCGGCCCGCGTCGTTTCCGATGCGTGTCTCGGCCGACTTTCCGGCGCTGCGCGGCTTCCGGGAAGAGCCGCCCTTCGAGGGGTAGTCGTCATGGCCGATGTTGCGTTGATCGTGGGCGGTGGACCGGGCATCAGCGCGAGCTGCACCCGGTTGTTCCATGCCGAGGGCCTGTCGGTGGCGATCGCCGCGCGCACGCCCGACAAGCCCGTGTTGCAGGAGCTGGCCCAGACCTGTGGGGCGCGCCTCTACGCTTGTGACGCGAGTGATCCAGCCGCCGTCGCCGCGCTCTTCGAGGGCGTCACGAACGACCTCGGTTCGCCGCGGCTCGTGGTGCACAACATCGACGGGCGCATGGCGGGGATCTTTCGCAAGACGATCACCGAAGCGGAACCCGAGCTCGCGCGTCAGGTCCTGATCAACTCGACCTACAGCGCATTCCTGGTGGGCCAGGCGGCGGCCCGGGCGATGCTGTCCGCGCCCGAGCCCGCGGATGGACACCGCGGGACCATCGTCTTCACCAACGCCAGCGCTGCGTTCAAGGGCTTCCCCCGAAGTGGGGCGTTCGCGATGGCCTCCCATGGCAAGAGCGGACTCGCCCAGAGCATGGCGCGCGAACTGGGTCCACAGGGCATCCACGTGGCGCACGTGCCGATCGACGCCGCGATCGGCTGGACCCAGGAAGACGGGACCCGCTCGCACCGGCTGGCCGGCACGTCCGTCGACGACAACATGGCCGACCCGGATCGCATCGCGGACACCTACCTGCAGCTCCACCGCCAGCATCGCTCCACCTGGTCCTACGAGGTGGTGCTGCGCCCGTGGACGGAGAACTGGTAGGGCACGCGACTCCCGTCCCGGCCGTCGGGCCCCCGATGCGCGCTAGCATGGCCGTCCACCCCCCGTGCCGGCCCGAACCCGGCGTTCGTGCGTGTCCCGGCAGCGGGGGTCCCAGCGAGGAACCCGCATGAGCCCTGTCATGGACGAGAACGAACTGCGCGAGCGCACCCGCGCCCTGCTCGAGGTGGTGCACCCCGAGCGCGACGACATCGTGACGTTTCGTCGCGCCCAATACGAGCACGGCCTGGCCTGGGTCCACTTTCCCGAGGGCTATGGTGGTTTCGGGCTCTCGCCGAAGATGAACTACGTGGTGCGCGACGAGGTGCTGAAGCACTCGAAGACGTACTACGCGGATCCCTTCGCCAGTGTCATCGCGATCGGCATGGGCGCGCCCGTGCTGCTCACCTACGGCGACGAAGCGACGAAGCGCGAGCTCTTGCCGCGGATCTTCAGCGGCGAGGACATCTGGTGTCAGATGTTCAGCGAGCCCTCGGCCGGTTCGGACGTCGCGGGGCTCTCGACGCGCGCGGTCCGCGACGGGGACAGCTGGGTCGTGAATGGCCAGAAGGTATGGACGACGGTCGCGCACCTTGCGAAGTGGGGCATGCTGCTCGCGCGTACGGATCCGGACAAGCCGAAGCACGACGGGCTCTCCTACTTCCTGCTCGACATGGAGAGCCCGGGCGTGGAGGTGCGTCCGCTCTATCAGATCACGGGTGAGGCCGAGTTCAACGAGGTGTTCTTCAACGACGTTCGGATTCCCCACGCCCGCATGCTCGGCCAGGAAGGGCAGGGCTGGCGGGTGGCGATCACGACCCTGATGAACGAACGCGTCGCGATCGGCGGCGGGGGGTCGAAGCAGAAGGGCGGCGGCGCGATCAGCCAGCTGCTCAAGGTGTGGCAGGACCGTGACGCCAGCACGATGTCGGCGAGCCAGGAGGCGCTGCTGCGCGACCGCGTGGCCCGCATCTACATCGAGCAGGAGCTGCTGCGGCTCACGACGAAGCGCGCGGCCGCAGCGCAGAAGGCGGGCAATCCGGGCCCGGAAGGATCGGTGGTGAAACTCTTCCAGGCCGACAGCGCGAAGCGTCTCTGGGAGACGGCGATCGACGTGCTCGGGAGCCGCGGGCTCTCGTTCGAGGCGGGCTACGAGCTGCGGCAGACCGTGGGCGGAGACTCGAGCCCGGAAGCGTTGGCGAAGTACCAGTTCCTGCGCTCGCGGGCCAACTCGATCGAGGGCGGCACCAGCGAGATCATGAAGAACATCCTCGGCGAGCGCGTGCTCGGGTTGCCCGGCGAACCGCGCGTCGACAAGGACGTCGCCTGGAAGGACGTGCCCCGCAGCTAGCCGCGGCGCCCTTCCCGGACCCGGCCGAGCCGCCTCGCTACGCAAGACAGGAAAGAAGAACCCTCCGCGCTCGCGCGATGCACGCAGCGCACTCAGGATGGACGAT
Source organism: Myxococcota bacterium (assembly GCA_039030075.1). Lineage (NCBI taxonomy): Bacteria > Pseudomonadati > Myxococcota > Myxococcota bacterium. The sequence continues at coordinate 39,331 of JBCCEW010000009.1, forward strand.
GCAGAGTTTCACCGAAGAACACGACGAGCTGCGCGCCACCGTGCGCCAGTTCCTGGCCGACCGCTCGGACGAGCAGGCGGTGCGCACCCAGATGGCCTCCGACACGGGCTTCGATCCCGACGTCTGGCAGCAACTGGCCGAACAGGTCGGGCTGACGGGCTTGATCATTCCCGAGGAGCACGGCGGCGCCGGGTTCGGCTACGTCGAGCTCTGCATCGTGGCCGAGGAGATGGGGCGCGCGCTCTTGTGTGCACCGTATCTCTCGAGCGCGGTGCTGGCGACGAACGCGTTGCTCCACGCCGCGACGCCGGCGGCCCAGAAGGAGATCCTGCCGGGCATCGCCGCGGGCAGGTTGCGCGCGAGCCTGGCCTACGCCGAATCGGGCTGGGAGGTCGACGGGGTTCGTATGGCGGCGCAGGAGAAGGACGGCGCCTGGGTCCTCGATGGAACCAAGCAACACGTGTTGGACGGCCAGAGTGCCGACGTGCTGCTGGTGGTCGCGCAGACTGCGGCGGGTCTGGAGCTGTTCCGCGTGGATGCCGACGCCTCCGGCGTCACCCGCACCGGTCTGTCCGGGCTCGACCTGACCCGGAAGCTCGCGCACGTCGAATTCGCGGCCGCCTCTGCGACGAAGCTCTCGGATGGAGACGCCCGCGAGGGAATCGAGCGCGCGTTGGCCCTCACCTGGATCGCGCTCTCGGCGGAGCAGGCCGGTGGCGCCCAGTGGTGCCTGGACACGGCGGTCGACTATGCGAAGTCGCGGCTGCAGTTCGGTCGACCGATCGGGACCTATCAGGCCATCAAGCACAAGTGCGCCGACATGCTGGTCGAGGTGGAGTTCGCGAAGACGGCCGCCTACGCGGCCTGCTGGGCTGCGGCCGACGTCGCGAGCGGCGACGCGAGCTGGGACGACGTCCTGGAAGCGGCGCACACCGCCAAGGCGTTCTGCTCGGAGACCTTCTTCCACGCGGCGGCCGAGAACATCCAGATCCACGGCGGGATGGGCTTCACCTGGGAGCACCCGGCGCACCTCTACTTCAAGCGCGCGAAGGCCAGCGATCTGCTGTTCGGGGACGCGGCCCACCACCGCGAGCGTCTGGCCGGGCGACTCGGGATCTAGTCCCCGTTGCCCCGAGGGGTGCCCGATCGGGGAACCGAGTCGTATAGTGGCAAGATGCCACTATACTGCGCTAGGCTCTCCCGGAGCATGGCCTACGTCTACGCACGCAAGACCGGCCGGGTGGAGATCCGCGAGGCGCGGGTCACGCCGCGCGGCCCGCGTTCCCGGACCCTGGTGAGCTTCCAGGGCCCGCTGACCGAGGCCCACCTCGAGCGCGCCGACGCCGCATCCGCCCAGGGCATCGATCGGGCGGCGTTGCGGCAGCGGGCGCTGGAGCTGGGTGTCCCGGTCGCGCCCGACGTCGTGGAGGCGCCGGCCCGGGATCTGCTCGCCGGCCTGCGCCGCGGAGCCCGCCTCGATTCGCACACGGCGACGCTGCTGCGCGAGGCGCTGGCTCCGCATGCGTCCGAGGCGCTGCCCGACGCGCTGTCCGACGTGGCCGAGTGGGTCGGCGCGAGCGACGCCGAACGCGGGCGCGCGCTGCGTGAGGTGCTGCGGCTCTACGACACCATCGTGCGTTCCCGGGAACCCGTGCCGACGCCCGACACCGCGCGCTTCCCCCACTTCGACCTGTTGCCGCTACCGAAAGCGTCTTAGCACGCCCAGGACCGATGCACCTCGACGAGAAAGTCGCTGCGATCCACCAGGCGCTCGCCGCGGCCGACGTGCCCCATGCCTTCGGCGGCGCGATTGCACTCGCCTACTACGCCACCCCGCGCGGCACCCAGGACGTCGACATCAACGTCTTCCTGCCGGTCCGCGACTTCGACCGCGTCCTCGCGGCCCTCGAACCGCTCGGTGTGACACCGCCCGACGCGACCCAGCGGCGCACCGTCGAGCGCGACGAGCAGGTGCGACTGTTCTGGCAACACACCCCGCTCGATCTGTTCTTCTCCTACAACGCCCTGCACGACGCCTGCCTCGAGCGACGTCGCCGGGTGGCCTTCGGTTCCGACCGGATCGAGATCCTCGCTGCGGAAGACCTGGCGATCTTCAAGGTGCTGTTTGCCCGCGACAAGGACTGGCGGGACCTCGCCGAGCTGCTCTTCGCCCAGGCCGATCGCTTCGACGTGACCTACGCCCGGGAGTGGCTGGCGCGCATCCTCGCCCCGGAAGACGAGCGCGGACGGCGCTTCGCGGACCTGCTCGTCGAGCGCGGGCTCGCCTGAGCCGTCCCCCGGTCGCCCGTCCGAACGCGGCGAGGTCTCCCACTCTCCCCGTCGGCCGGGAAGGGCCCAGCGAAGGACCCTCCGGGCCGTGGCCGTCCCTTGCTCGAGCCTATACCGATCGGTATATTCGCCTGTACCGATCGGTACAGGCGCGCCCGCCGGCGACCGATCCATCCGGGAGCGCCCTGTCTCCCGGCCCGAGAGGATCCTCCATGACCACCGCCACCCTGGCTCCCGGCTCGCGCCACGAAATCCGCATCCGCGCTCCGCGCATCGATTACGACGACGTGCCTGCGCACTGGCTGGCCGACAACGCGATCGCCACCCAGATCTTCAACGGCCTCAACCTGGTCTTCCCCGACGGCGAGCGCTTCTTCATCGACTCCGTGCGCGATCACCTCGATGACATCGAGGATCCGAAGCTCCGCGACCAGGTGCGCGGCTTCTTCGGTCAGGAAGGGCGTCACGCACACGAACACGAGCGCTACTTCGAGGCGATGGAGGCTCAGGGCTACGAGATCCGCCCCTTCCTGCGCCGCTTCGAACGCTTCACGAAGTGGACCACGCGCTGGTTGCCGCGGGGACTGCGCCTCGCCATGACCGCAGGCGCCGAGCACTACACCGCGACGCTGGGCGCGATGGCCTTCGAGAACCCCCTGCTGGATCGCGCGCACCCGGCCATGCGGCGTCTGGCGATCTGGCACGCCACCGAGGAAGTGGAGCACAAGGCCGTCGCCTTCGACGTGCTTCAGGCCACGCATCCGAGCTACGCCCTGCGCATTCTGGGATTCGTCCTGGCAACCCTCGAGGTTCTCGCTTGGAGCGGCGCAGGGACACGCATGCTGCTGCGCCAGGATCGCGATGCGGGCCGCGTCGATGCGCAGGGTCTGGCTGCGGCGCGCGAGGAACTCCAGGAGCTGCACAAGTGGCAGGCGCGCCGGCTCAAGGCCGCGATGCGCGCCTACCTGCGCCGCGACTTCCACCCGAACGACACCGACGAGCTCGCCCTGGCTCACGAGAAGCTCGTCGAGGTCGGACTCCAGGCCACGGCGTGACACCGGCCCAGCGCAAACGGGTAGCCGCGCGCGAGACGCCGGGGGGCCGCGAGCGTCTGCTCGAGGCGGCGACGGCGCTCTTCGCCGAGCGGGGCTACGCGGCGACGGGCATCGCCGAGCTGTGTCGCGAGGCCGGCGTGGCGAAGCCGGCCCTGTACTGGCACTTCGAGAGCAAGGAAGGCCTACTCGGTGCCGTCATCGAGCGCGTGGGTTCCCAGTGGATCGAGCGCTTGCAGAAGGTGGTCTATCTCGAAGGTCACCCGCTGCAGCGGATCCAGCGGCTCGTCACCGAATGGCGCACGATCCTGCTCGAGCAGCCCGAGCTGATGCGGCTGCCCTTGATCGCCCAGCTCGAGCAGGGCGACTCGGATCGCGCGCGGGCGGCGCTGCGCAAGATCTGGTCGCGGGGCGACGCGGCGCTGATCCAGGGCATCGAAGACACGCTCGGCGTCCAGATCCAGGGCGTCGATCTGCTCGCCCAGACCATCCTCGACCTGCTCCAGGGCGCGGCTTTGCGCCAGATGGCCGAGCCCGACCCGAAGCGTCTCGCACGGGTGTTCACCGACCTGCAGCGCACGATCGCGGTGCTCGTCGCCGACCGTCTGCCTCCCGAGGTGAAACTCGAGGATCTGCCCTAGCGCGTCTTCCCGGCTCCGCGGCGTCGCGCCTGGAAGCCCGCGGCCGCCAGGAGCCCGCCGACGAGAACGACATGGAGCAGCGGACCGCTACTGGGAACGGGGACCGCGGGTTCGGACAGGCCGGCGTCGAGGAGCGTGACGCTGTCGACCGGGCCCCCTTCGATCACCAGCACGCCGCCCAGTACGCTGGCCGTGACGCCCTGGGACGCGAGGGTCGGCTCGCTGCCGATCGCAGCGGCCAGGGCGCTGAGCACCGCCACCGCCGTCTGGCCCGGCGACGTCGTGACCATCACCGCGACCCCGGACACGCTGACTTCGACGCTGCCCCCCACGGCGACACCCTGGAGTTTCACCAGGTCCTGCCAACCGCAGCTGGCCGAACAGCCGTCGAAGCCGGTGGTGTTGCCGTCGTCGCAGGCTTCGGCGAAGTCGACCGTTGCGTTGCCGCAGCGCGCGGCGTCGAGGGGGATGCGGAAGAAGGCGCCTTTCTCCGGGCCGGCGACGTCGCTGCCGGGCGCCCCGACGAGCGCGTTCCAGGCGGGCGGCACCTCGCTCGGGTCGAAGGCGAGGGCGTTGGCGAAGCGATCGCCCGCCGCGACGGCCGAGGGCGGAACCCCGATGCCCGCGGCCGTCTCGACCTCGTCGTCGACGCGTCCGTCGGCGCCGAGCAGCAGCGACCAGAGACGACCGGAACCGTCTTCCGGGTTCCCGACGAGCAGGTCGGGCACGCCGTCGGCATCGAGGTCGCCCGCGCCGGCGAGGGCCGAACCGAACAGGCCCTGGTCGGGCAGGATGCCGAGGAAGTCGCCTTCGGTGTCGCTCAGCTTCTGATGTCCGAGCACGCTGCCGTCCACGTCGAGGAAGAGCAGCCAGACCGCCCCGCGCGCGAAGCCTCCGTCTCCGTCGCGCGGTGCCCCGACGGCGAGGTCGTCGTTCCCGTCGCCGTCGACGTCGCCGGGCGACGTGAGGGCACTGCCGAAGAGATCGAAGTTCTCGAGGGCGCCGCTGAAGCCACCCTGGGTGGCACTGATCTTCTGCTCGGAAGTGACGTTGCCGCTCGTATCGAAGAACAGGATCCAGGCGGCGCCGACGCCGAAGAGCCCGCCGTCGGCATCGCCGGGCACGCCCACGGCGAGCTCGGGAACGCCGTTGCCGTCGAGATCATCGATGCGCGCGAGGGCGCCGCCGAACGCGACCGCGTCGCCGAGCGTGCCGCCGAACCCCCCGACCGTGTCACTGATCTTGCGTTCGCCCACCACGGTTCCGTCGGCGGCGAGCGACACGATCCACACGGCTCCGCGGTCGGTGCCGCCGTCGTCGTCGCCGGGAGCGCCGATCGCGAGTTCCATGAAGCCGTCACCCTCGAGGTCCCCCAACCAGGCGAGCGCGCTGCCGAAGCGATCGTCGGCCTCCAGCGCGCCCGAGAAGCCGCCCAGGCCGGATCCCACCCGCAGCGCGTTGTCGGTGGAACCCAGCGCATCGAGCTCGAGGATCCAGACCTCGCCCGGAAGCGCGCCGCCGGGCTGCGGGGCACCGCTGGCCAGACTGCGCAGGCCGTCGCCATCGAGGTCCCCCAGCACCGCCAGGGCCGAGCCGAACGCGTCTCCGGGGAAGAGCGGTCCCGCGAAGCCGGATTCGCTCTCGGTGGTGCGCGCCGCGCCGCGCGGTTCGCCCGCGCGTCGTTCCTCGGTCGGGTCGGTCGGAGTGCCGCAGCCCGGGTCGGCGGGGAAGTCGATCGGTCCGTCGGCGTCGTTGTCGACGGCGTCGTCACAGAGCAGGCTCGCGGACTGTTCCGAGGTGTCGAGGGCGTCGTCGCATCCCGCGTCGAGCCCGTCCACCCCGCCGTCGCCGTCGTTGTCGAGGCCGTCGTCGCAGATCCGCGACGGGTCGGTCTCGGTGGTGTCGAAGACCGAGCTGCAACCGCCGTCGAAGAGGTCGACGGCCCCGTCGCCGTCGTTGTCGACGAAGTCGTCGCAGGGGAGGGCGGCGTCGTTCTCGGTCAGATCGGACGCGTCGCTGCAGCCGGGATCCGCCGTGTCGGTGAATCCATCCCCATCGTTGTCGAGCCCGTCGCTGCAGCCCGCGGTCAAGACGGCGATCCAGCCTTCGGGGTCGCCCTGGGGATTGATGCCGTTGCCGACGATCACCTGGCCGTCGCTCGAGACGGCGACCGCTTCCTGGAGCGTCCAGCCGTCGGCGGCGGCGATGTGATAGACGTCGCGCAGCACGTCGGCGATGGCTTCGGTGCCGTCGGCGGCGTTCCAGCGCGCCGCGCGCGCGAGCGTGCCCGACCCGCTGCGTCCCACGACGAGGCTGCCGTCGCCCGATGCGCCCTGGGCACTCTGGAGATTCGGGAGCAGGGTCACGCTGCTGCCCACCATGCGGAAGGCCTGGAGACCCGTGACCGGATCGTCCTCGTCGCCCACGATCACCGTGCCGTCACCCGAGAGGCCGCGCGCCACGAGGGTCTGGAAGCCCGGGGCCAGGCTGCGCAGGGCGGTGAGGGTTCCCGCCTCCCAGCGGAACCCCTCGTTGCCCGCGCTGCCACCGCCGTCGGATTCGCCGACGACGATCGCGCCGTCGGCGGACACCGCGTTCGCCGCACTCAGGAACGTGCCGCCGGGCAGATCGCCGAGGCCCGACAGCGACGTGCCCACCCAGCGCGCCGCTTCGAGCTCGAGGTTCGAGAGCGGTCCGACGCCGCGGATGCCGACCGCGGTCTGTCCATCTGCGGACACGTCGAGCGCGCTCGCGAGGGGGGCCGCGCCGAGGTCGGTGAAGGCGCCGCCCTGCCAGCGGAAGCCGTGGACCTCGAGGCTCGACACGCTGCCTTCGCCGACCACGATGCTGCCATCGGCCGAGACGCCGTAGGCCACGCTGGCGAACGGGCTGCCGGGGAGGTCGCCGAGACCGGTCAGCGTGCCGGCCTGCCAGCGGAAGGCCTCGTCGCCGGAGCTCGACGCGCTGCGGCCGACGACCGTGGTTCCGTCGTCGGAGACGTCGAGCGCTTCGGAGAAGAAGCCGCCGCCCGAGAGGTCGCCGACGCCCTCGAAGCTGGCGGCGGTCGCCGTCGACGCCAGCGCGACGCCGGCCCACACCAGCGCGGCGCTGCACGCGCGACGACACCGGTCGTATACTGAACCCCCCTGCCTCGGAAGGCTCCCGTGTCTGCTCCTGATGCCACCGCCGAGAAGACGAACGCCCGCGATCGCCAGAAGGCGGCGACCTGGGAACGCATCCTGGGCGCTGCGCGCAGCGTGTTCTTCGAGTGGGGCTTCGCCGACGCCAGCCTCGACGAAGTCGCGAAGCGTGCGGGCGTCGCGAAGGGCACCCTCTACCGGCATGTCGAGAGCAAGACCCACCTCTTCGTCGAGGTGTTGATCCGCGACAGCGAGGTCTTCATCGAGGAGATGGCGCGCGTGGTCTCCCAGACCTTGCCGCCGACCGAGAAGGTGCTGGCGATCGCGCGCTTCTACGTCGACTTCTTCCACGAGAACCCCGATCGCGCCCAGATCCTCTGGGCCGTCGACAACCAGGACTGGATCGGCGAGATCCAGCCCGACGTCGTCCAGCGCGTCACCCAGCTCTTCGAGTCCCAGCTGCGGGTCTTCTCGGACGTGATCCAGCAGGGCATCGAGAGCGGTGAATTCGCCGACTGCGATCCCTGGGTCGTGGCCTACGCGATCTGGGGCCTCGGCGACTGCTACCTCAACCAGGCGCGCAGCCGACCGCGTCAGGTGCTCTTCGGGAAGCCGATCCAGGTGCTCTACGACGACGGTCTGCGGCTGATCCTCAGCGGCCTCCTGCGCCGCGAGCCGGCCTAGACGCGGCGAACGCCTCACGGCGGGTCTCCCGCTTCGGCCGACACCTCTCGCGGTCGCAGCACGATGCCGGGTTCTCGGCCGAGGCGTTCCGCCATGGCTTTCGCATAGGCCTGGAAGAGCGGTTGGGTCTGCTCGGTATCGAATACGAACTGGGGATCGCGCCAGTCGCCGTGAATGTGCTCCACCACCAGTGTGCGGTCCTCGCCCGGACCCCCGAGTCCGGCGTCTAGCTCCTCGCGCACCACGAGGTCGCCCGCCAGATCGAGGGCGCCGTCGGGGAGCGCGATCGTTCCCGCGAGGTAGAGACTCGCGTAGGGGTGTTCGAAGGAGACGGCGTCGAGGGCCAGCCGCGTGGGTTCGAGCCGGAAGCGTCCGGTGAGGTGATCGAAGCGCTCGCCCTCGTCGCCGTGGGCCGTGCGCGTGTCGATCGCTTCGTCGGGCCAGGGAAAGGCGGCGTCGGGAACGCGCCCGTCGCGCAGATCGAAGTGGCCCGCGCCCGACGGTCGCTCTTCGAGTCGGCCCGCGAGAGCGAGCTCGAGATCCAGGAAACCTTCGAGGCCGGGCCGACCCTGGAGCGCGGTCAGCAAGCGACCGATGTCGAGCGACCGGGTCTCGACCTGCAGCGCGTAGTCGCCGTTCCGCGTGTCGCCGTGTCCCGACACGCGAGCCACGCCCCCCGCGAACTCCGCCTCGACGCCGTCCGTGGTGAGCCGGCCCGAGGCGAATGCGAGCACGCCGTTCCAGGTGGCGGTCAGCGGCTGGGCCTCGGGTGCCGGCGTGGGCGTCGAGACCCGGGCCGCTTCGAGGTGGACCTGGAAGGGATCGCTGGCCGCGGCGCGCGTGAGACGGACCCGCCCGTCCCGCGGTGCCCCGGGACCGCGCCACCAGGCCCGGAGGGCGGTGAGTTCGAGTGCCACGGAGACGTCGGAGAGCTCCGCCCCCGCCTCCGCCCAGCGCACGCGGAGATCCCCCGCGAGAGGATCGCTCGCGACGGCGAGGGTCGCCGCGGGATCCTCGCTCTCCGAGGTAGGTGCCACGTGGATGCGCAGCGCTTCGCCGGCGGGTTTCGTGAGCCAGTCGCCGAGTGCGAGTCGCGCGGAGCCGAGATCGAGGGAGCCGCCGCCCGCGCGTCCCAGTGCAAGGGTGGCATCGCCGTCGAGTGATCCCGAAGTGCCTGCGAGGTGGACGCCGGTGAAACGCACCTCGCCTCCGCGCGCGCGCCAGGTGTCGCCGTCGCCTTCGAGTTCGATCGCGCCGGTCGCTTCTCCGCCGAGGCCGAGTCCGTCTCGCAGCGGCTCGCTGAGCCAGGAACGCCAGGCGTCCAGGCGGACGTCGGCGAAGTCGACCGCTGCCTGCCAATGCGTGGCTTCCCGGAAGAGCCCCCCCTGGGTCCACTCGAAGGCGCGCACGCTCCCCCGACCCGGGAGCGCCGCCGACGCGCGGACGCCGACGGACAGATCCCAGCCGAGACCGACGCGCGCTTCGAGCTGCTCGACCTGCCAGGCTCCGGCGCGCACGCGTCCTTCCCGGAGTCGCGCCGCCGTGATGACCCAGCCGGGAGCCCCCGCAGCCGCCGACACCGAGCCTGCGTCCTCGCCGAGGTCAGGTGTCGGAAAGGTGGGCCGATCGTTTGCGTCGGTGGCGAGGACGAGCGTGAACCCGTCGACGTCGACGGCATCCACCGAGGCCTCGCCGCGCAAGAGTGAGAGGAGCGAGAACCCGAGGCCCACGCGGTCGGCGTCCAGACGGGAGCCGCCGGCCTCGGCGTGGACGCCCGTGAGGACCACGCCCGGCGGCCAGAGGCGGCGCTCCGCGGCTTCGAAGTCGAGATCCAACTTCGCTTCGGCGCGCACGAACGCGCCGAACGCGTGGCCGATGCGCTCGGGCTCGGTGGCCCAGGCCACCATCGCCACGCGTCCGCACAGGACGAGCGCGAGGGCCAGCGCGAGGCCGGCGACGAGTCGGAGGAGCGAGGGACGCTTCACGAGGAACCCACGACGGCAAAGCCCGCGGGCGAAGCGCCTCTAGGGCAGGAAGCCATCCAAGAAGGTCTCACATTCGGAGACCAGGGGTCCGTCCGGAATCGCCTCGGCGGTCGAGAGCGGCAACTCACCGGTAATGGTGAGGCCGTCGAGCAGCGGATTCTCGGACTCGAAGACGAAATCCAGCTCTTGCACCAACGAGAGCGGCAGATCGCCTCCGCCGATCACGCCCAGGAGATCGAGCAACGTGATCGGCGCCGTGACGTCGATCGCGACGGGGAAGGGGATTGGCTCGCCGCCGAACAGCGAGAGCACGATCGGGTCGACGGGCACGATCAGGGCGTTCGCGGTGGTCTGGATGCCGAGTTGCCGGCTGGCGAGGGACACGGACACGCTTCCCCCGCCCGGATCCGCCGGGTCGGCGTACTGGCACAGCGTCGACTGCAGCGGGAACGGCGGGATCACCGGAAACCCGGAGCCCGCGATCAGGATCTCGGTGACGTCGATGGTGCCGTTCAGGGGCAGGCCGAACAGGATGCGCAGGAACGAGATGTCGATGTCGAGCTGGCTCTTCAGCCCGCCGGACAGGTTGCTCGTTTGCGGTTCGAGATTCGGGATCGTCACTTCGATCGACGCGCCTTCCTCGACGGCGAGGACGACCTCCTGCTGGATGCTGCAGGCCACCGCACCGAAGGCGAAGGCCACGAGCAGACCGAGGTGGAACAGGCGGAGCAGCTGCGACGACATAGGGTCCTCCCGTGAACTGGCTTCGACCCTATCACCGGGTTCGCACCCCGGAGAAGCGCTTTCGGGCGACTGGGAGTCGCCGACGCGCAGCGTGTGCGGCTGCGCAGGCGTTGCTGCCGACTTGCCGGTCGCGTCCCTCGAGGAAGGGCTACCTTGCACCGCGCCGCGCGCACCCGACGGGGAACCTCGATGAACGAAGCGATGACCGAAGGAACGTTCCGATACCTGACGGCCGACACCGCTTCCTCGCTGATGCGAAACGGGCGTGTGTGCACCCGCCGCGACCTCGACGGCAGCGACTCGGAGACCGTCGGCGTCGAGCTCGACGTCGTCGCCCACCCGATCCGGAACGGGCGCGAGGGCGACACCCCTACCTTGGAAGCCCAGGGCTTCGCGCTGGTGCCCGACGCTCCCTTGCGCGACACCCCCGACTTCATGGACCACGAGGCGGTGGTGCGCCGCTACTACCCGGACTGTGAAGCCCGCGTGGCCGAAGCGAGCGGCGCCACCCACGTCTTCGCGTTCGACCACAACGTGCGCTCGGCGAGCGGCAAACGCGATCGCACGCGCATCGCAGGCGGGCAGGAGGTCCAGGCGCCCGCCCACGTCGTCCACGGCGACTACACGCTGACGAGCGCGCCCGCCCGGCTGCGCGATCTCACCCGTCCGCCCGGTCGGAACGACACGCTGCGGGCCTTCTTGCCCGAGGGAGCGGCGCTCGTCGACCAGGACCTCGCGGAGCAGGCGCTCGCCCCGGGTGGCCGCTTCGCGCTGATCAACGTGTGGCGCAACATCGTGGCGGAGCCGGTCGTCACCGACCCGCTTGCCCTGTGTGACGCCCAGACCGTCGAACCCAGCGACCTCGTGGTCTTCGAGATCCACTACGCCGACCGTGTCGGTGAGAACTACTTCGCGAAGTCGGCTCAACGACACCGCTGGGTGTCGTTTCCCGAGCTCACCCGTGACGAGGGCCTGCTGATCAAGCAGTGGGATGCCGCCGGGCCCCTCGCGCGCAGTGAGGGGGCTCGGGGCGACGCGTCCGAAGCCGCCCTTTCCACCTTCAGCTTCCACAGCGCCTATCGCGAGCCCGACCTGCCCGACGACGCGCCGGACCGCTGGAGCATCGAAGTCCGCTGCGTCGCGCTCTGGTCCTGAGTCGTCCGGGCTAGGCCGGGGCGGTCTTCCCGAGGGCGGCCTTGCGCTTCGCCTCGAGCTTCTTCTGGTAGCCGGACTGGATGACGTCGACGATCACCAGGACCACCACCGAGAAGTAGAAGGTGCTCTTTGCCATCGGCTCGACCTGGTAGCCGAAGAGCTTCAGGTGCGCGACGTGGCCGCCTTCGCCCAGCAGCACGATGCCGACGATCAACAGGATGAAGAGCCCGAGAACCTCGTACTTGCGGTTCCTCTCGATGAACGCGGAGACCTCGTCGGCGAGCAGCAGCATCGCGACCCCGGATGCGAAGATCGCCGTCGCCAGCACGGCGAAGACCTTCGTGATCGCCAGCGCCGAGAGGATCGAGTCGAAGGAGAAGATCAGGTTCATCAGCACGATCAGCGCGACGACCTGCACCGCCGATTTGGAGCTGCCGCCCGACTCGTGCTGCAGATCCTCGACCGAGAGCAGGTGCATGATCTCCTTCGACGCCGTCCACATCAGGAACGCGCCGCCGAGCAGGAAGACGACCGTGGCGAAGTTGAAGGAGCCCTCGATGACGCCGGTCCAGTGGATTTCCCAGAAGGGCGCTTCGAAGGTCGAGAGCAGGCGCATCACCAGGAACAGCAGCACCACGCGGAGCGCCAGCGCGATGATGATTCCCCAGCGCCGCACAGCGGCCCGGGATTCCTCGGGGGCGCGCTGGGACTCGATCGAGATGTAGAGCAGGTTGTCGAAGCCGAGTACCAGCTGGAGAAACAGCAGGATGCCCAGGTTGGCGAAGTTCTCGATCGTGAACAGGTCCAAGACGCACGTCCTCCGGTGTGGGCGTGATCTTAGGCCAATCAGGGGCGCTTCCGAGCGCCTCGCCGACGCCGGAGCGGGGTTCGCGCGGCGTTTGCCCTACGCCGCGTCGAAGATCGAGGGGCGCTTCTCGATGGGAACCGCTTCTGGGTAGACCGCCGAGATCGCGAAGATGTGCTCCGGGTCCTCGAGGCGCTCGAGGTCGAAGCGCAGGTCGAGACCGCGCGCCTCGAAGTCGGCGTCGAAGACGCTTGCCACGTCCTCGAAGGAGAGCGGGTGCTGGAGGGCAACGCGCTCGTGCTCGGCGTCGCGGTAGATGTCGGCCTTCCAGAGCACGCTGACACGATAGGCGGCGAGCGGTGCTTCGAACTGGACCTCGCCCCGGTCGCGCACTGCCCAGCGGTCCCCGCCGGCCGGCGTCAACTCGGCGCGCGGGGTCACGAGGGGCGTACCGCGATCGAAGGGCCCGACCGGACCGACCTGGTGGAACATGCCGTGGTTGTCGCCGATCAGCGCGGTGTTCGCCATCTGGCCGATGTGTTCGGCCGGCGGCTTCTCGGGCCCGTCGGGCCAGTAGAGGAGGCCGCCTCCCTCCACGTCGTTCATCCACCAGATCGAGGTTGCCTGCACGATCGCCTGTTCGTCGAAGAGCCCGGACCAGAGCATCGTGCGCAAGAGCCACATCGGCGTGTTGCTGCGGTCGCGTCCCTGGAAGCGCGGATTGTCCGTGTGGGCGGGACCGCTGCGTTCCATCGCCACCATCAGGTTCACGTAGAGGCTGTGCGGGCGCACGACTTCGGCGCCGTAGAAGTCGCGCGCGGCCTGGTGCACGCGTGGATGATCGAGGAAGAGCTCGCTGCCGGGGACCTGGAGATCCGCGTGCACCCAATCGTTCTGGAACCACATCGGGCTGGTGGGGACGTCGGGGTCGAGGTCGGGCCGATACCAGCCGCCGAGCGGCGTATAGGGCGCGTTCTGTTCGAGCAGCGCGACGACGTCGCCCGGATCTTCGATGACGTCCCGCAACAGCAGGGGCGGATCGCTGTAGTGGATCATGGCGCCCAGTGTACCCGTCCCGGCGCGTCTCCAGGGGGCCGCTCGATGGCCGACGCGGGGCGCCATGAGCTCGGATTCGCTCGGCTTTTCGCGCGCAGGCCGCCCGTGCTAGGAATGGGAGACGCCACTGGGAGTCCCCGATGCCTGCCCCGCCCCAGCCGGGCTCCGCGCCCTACGACGTCCTCGTGATCGGCGCTGGCTTCTCCGGGCTCTACGCCCTGAAGAAGCTGCGCGACGACCTGGGCATGCGGGTGCGCGTCTTCGAGAGTGGCGCCGGCGTCGGCGGAACCTGGTATTGGAACCGCTACCCCGGGGCGCGCTGCGACTCGGAGAGCTTCTACTACTGCTTCTCGTTCTCCGACGAACTCGCCCAGGAGTGGGAGTGGTCTGGGAAGTATCCCGAACAGCCCGAGATCGAGCGCTACCTCAACCACGTGGCCGACCGCTTCGATCTGCGGCGCGACATCCAGCTCGAGACGCGTGTGGCGGCGGCGCGCTTCGACGAAGCCGCGAATCGCTGGGAGCTCGAGACCGAGGGCGGCGAGCGCTTCACGGCCCAGTTCGTGATCAGCGCGGTCGGCTGTCTGTCGGCCGCGAACCTTCCCGACATCCCGGGGCTCGAAGCTTTCGGCGGTGAGTCGTTCCACACGGCGCGCTGGCCGAAGGGCGGCGTCGACTTCAGCGGCAAGCGGGTCGGGCTGATCGGCACCGGTTCGACGGGGATCCAGGCGACCCCGGTGATCGCGCGCGCGGCGCGCCACCTCACCGTCTTCCAGCGCACCCCGAACTTCACGGTGCCGGCCCGGCATGCCCCCTTCGCTCCCGAGGATCAACGGCGCATCAAGGAGAACTACGCCGAGATCTTTGCGTTGGCGCGCAGCACCTCGGGTGGCTTCCCATACCTGCCGATCGAACGCGAAGCCACGTCGGTGAGCCCCGAGGAGCGCGAGGCGGTCTTCGAGGAGCTCTGGGAGGAAGGCGGGTTCAAGTTCCTGTGGGGTGGCTTCAATGACATCCTGTCGGACCCGGTCGCCAACGAGTACGCCTCCGAGTTCATCCGCAGCAAGATCCGCGCGATGGTGGACGACCCGGAGACCGCCGAGAAACTCTGTCCCTACGGCTATCGCTACGGCGCGAAACGACCCCCGATCGACACGGACTACTACGAGAGCTTCAACCGCGACAACGTCCGCCTGGTCGACCTGCGCAGCGACGGGATCGAACGCATCACGGCGCAGGGGGTTCGGCTCGCGAGCGGGCCGGTCGACCTCGACGTCCTCGTCTTCGCGACGGGCTTCGACGCCATGACCGGTTCGCTGCTCAAGATCGACATCGAAGGCTTGGGAGGGCTGCGGCTGCAGGACGCCTGGAGGGAGGGGCCCCAGACGCTCCTCGGCCTCCAGATCGCCGGGTTTCCCAACCTGTTCACCGTGACCGGCCCCGGGAGTCCTTCGGTCCTGATGAACATGCCCGTCGCCATCGAGCACCACGTGGAATGGATCGCGGATTGCCTGCAACACATGCGCGACCGCGGAGTTGCGCGGGTCGAGGCCAGCCAGGCGGCCCAGGCGGAATGGGGGGCGCACGTGCTCGAAGTCGCCGAGGACTCCTTCGTCGGCCAGGGCACCTCCTGGTACACGGGCGCCAACATTCCCGGCAAGGCTCGCGTGGTGTTGCCCTACACCGCCGGGCAGGTCCAGTACGCCGAGGAGTGCGACGCGATCGTGGCCGACGGCTACCGCGGGTTCGTCTTCGGCGGCTAGTCGCGGCCGGCGAACCCGCATTTCCGGCGCGCTTCTTGCCGTAGTCGGACCGGCATCCGAGCCCACGACCCGGCGGTGCGACCGCTGGGTTGGCGCGGTTGCTCCTCCCCGCTCACCGGAGCGGGAGTTCCTGCTGCGGATCGCGTTCGTCGATCGCGAGGGGCAGGGATCGCAGCCAAGCCGTCCAGTCGAGTGGCAGCCCGTGGTGGCGTGCGCCCCGCAACAGGAGACCGAGGTAACGCCGCGAGGGCTTCCGTCCCGCCACGCCCCGCTGCGACACATAGGTGAACGCGGACCGCTTGGTTCCGTGCTCGAGGTCGACCGCGACTCCGGCGCGCGTGTAGAAGCCGTGCTGCACGCCCTCGGTACGGTCGAGGAGCTGGGCCTGCTCGTCGGCGATCTCGTAGAGGACGCCGTGGACGTGCGCTCCGGGCGTGCGGCGTAGATTCGCGACGCCGCGTTCTCCCGGACCGACGGGCAGGTCGAAGACGAGGGCGTAGTCGTCGAGGCGGCCGACGCACGCGTCGCGGGGACGCATCCGCCTGCGCCCGACGAAGGTGCCCGGGTCGAGGTTGCTGCCGTAGGCGAAGTACCAGGACCACTGTGTCTCCGTCGCCATACCCACGAGCGTATCCGGAGGACGCGCGCGGCCCATCGCTCCGGCTCGGCCTCGGGGGGCGGGCAGAGTGTCAGCCGAACGCCGGTGCATTGTTAAACCAACTGGTTTAATATCATCGCATGGCTGGAGTGGCTCCGGAATCCACGCTGGATCGCACCTTCCGCGCTCTCGCGGATCCGACCCGCCGCGCGATCCTGGCGCAGCTGCGGGCTGGGCCTGCCAGTGTCACGGCCCTGGCCGCGCCGTTCTCCATCAGCTTCGCCGCGGTGTCGAAGCACTTGCGCGTGCTCGAGGACGCGGGCCTGGTGAGTCGCGAGAACCGGGGTCGCGAACGTCGGTGTCACCTGCAGGCGCAGCCCCTGCGCGCCGCCGCGGCCTTCGCCGCCGACTACCGAGCGTTCTGGAACGCTCGACTCGACGCACTCGAAACGTTCCTGGCCGACGACGCCCAATCGGGGCCAACGGATGACTGAGAACGTCATCCGCATCGAGCGCGTGCTGTCGGCATCGCCGAAGCGTGTCTTCGACGCCTTTGCCGACGCCAAGAGTCTCTCCGTGTGGATGTGTCCGTCGGATGAGATCTCCCACGCGACGGTCGAGGTGGATTTCCGCGTGGGAGGTCGCTTCCGGATCGCGATGCATGGCGGCGAGCGCGACTACGTTCAGCACGGGGAATACCTCGCGATCGAGCCCGGTCGTCGTATCGAGCTGCGCTGGGTGTCCGAATGGATGCCACCCGAACACGCCGTGACGCGTCTCGTGGTGTCCTTCGAAGCGGTCGACGGGGGAACCCGGCTTTCCCTCGAACACCGCGATCTTCCCGACGGCGATGCCTATCAGGGACATCGCGAAGGCTGGCAGCGCATCCTTGCGGCGCTGAGCCAGCATCTCACCGTCGCCTGAGAGCGGCCCTCTGGAGGAAACGATGCCGATCGCCCGCTTTTCCGATGAATCCCCGAAGTACGCGAAGCTGCGTGAAGAACTGCAGCAGGCCGAGGTCGCCCTGCGCGATCAGCGCGAACGGGTCGCGGCGTTACGCCGGGCACTTCCGCGCGATCACTTCGTCGAAGATCTCGTCTTCCAGGAGCTGCGCGACGGCCAGCCAGCGCCCGTGACGCTCTCGGAGCTCTTCAACGACCCGGCGAAGCCGTTGATCCTGATGCAGTTCATGTACGGCAAGTCCCAGGAGTCGCCGTGTCCGATGTGCACGGCCTTCGCCGACGGCTACGACGGAGCGATGCCCCACATCACCGAGACGGCGAACTTCGCGGTCCTCGTCGCGGGGGACATCGCGGCGTTCGCCGACTACGCGCGCGAGCGCGGCTGGCAGCATCTGCGGCTGGTGAGCGCGGGAGACGCGGACCTGAAGCGGGATCTCGGCTTCGAAGACGCAGACGGGCGCCAGAACCCAGGCGTCTCGATCTTCGAACGCCACGCGGACGGCCGGGTCTCCCACTTCTACTCCCAGTCGGCGCTGCTCGGCGCCGAGGGCTTCCGCGGCATGGATCTGCTGTCCCCGATCTGGCACTTCCTGGACCTCCTGCCCGAGGGCCGGGGCGACTTCTTCCCGTCGCGGAGCTACGGCGGCTAGCGCCGAACGCGCGGCAAGCCCGCCCGCTACAATGCGCAGCCGCCAACCCAGGGGGGCCGCGCATGACCAAACCGCTCGCCGACGCCGCGTTCGAAACACGGGCGATCCACGTCGGAAACCACGCCGATCCCGAAACCGGCGCGGTGATGCCGCCGATCTACACCACCTCCACCTTCGCCCAGGAGCGCCCGGGGGTGACGCGCGGCTACGACTACACGCGTTCGGGGAACCCGAACTTCACCCGTCTCGGCGAGACCCTGGCCTCGCTCGAAGGCGGCGAGTACGCGACGGTGTTCGCGAGTGGGATGGCCGCGATCACCGCGGTGATCTCGACGCTCGGGCAGGGCGACGAGGTCCTGGCCGAGGAGAACGTCTACGGCTGCACCTTCCGCATCTTCGACCGGGTGTTCGAGAAGTTCGGGGTGTCGGTGCGCTACGTCGACTTCACGGATCCGGCGGCCCTCGCCGTGCTCGAGGAGTCCCGTCCCGCCCTCGTGTGGCTCGAGTCCCCGACGAACCCGCTGCTCAAGGTGCTGGACATCGCCGCCATCAGCGAGGTGGCGGCGCGCGTCGGAGCGCCGGTGCTCGTCGACAACACCTTCGCGTCGCCGTACTTCCAGCGCCCTCTCGAGCTCGGGGCCACGCTCTCGCTCTCGTCGACCACGAAGTACGTCAACGGCCACTCGGATTGCCTGGGCGGCGTGGTGGTGACGCGCGACGCCGCATGGCAGGAACAGATGGTCTTCGCCCAGAAGGCGGTGGGACTCAACCCGTCCCCCTTCGACACCTGGCTCGTCGCGCGCGGCGTGAAGACCCTCGCGCTGCGGATGGAGCGCCATCACGAGAACGCGCTCGCGCTCGCGACCTGGCTCGAGTCGGTGTCCCGGGTGCGCTGGGTGCGCCACCCGTTCCTCGACTCCCACCCCCAGGTCGATCTCGCCCGGCGACAGATGCGCGGCGGCTCGGGCATCGTGAGCTTCGAACTCGACGCCACGCTCGAAGAGACGTCGGCCTTCGTGTCCCATCTCGAGCTCTTCGCGTTGGCCGAGAGTCTCGGCGGCGTCGAGTCCCTGGTGGACCACCCGGCCAGCATGACCCATGCGAGCATCCCGCGCGCCGAGCGCGAGAAGGTCGGGATCTCCGACGGCCTGGTGCGGCTCTCGGTCGGGATCGAGGCGCTGGAGGATCTTCGGGCGGACCTGGAGCGCGGCCTCGCGCGGCTCTAGCGCCCGCCATCGTCGAATTCGCGGACGACCGCCAGGATGTCGTCGCCGAAGCGCTCGATCTTCGCCGGGCCGAGTCCGGGGATCCCTTCTAGCGCGGCGCGGCTGCGCGGGCGTTGGCGTTCGATCGCCACGATCGTGCGCTTCTGGAACACCATGTAGGTCTTCCATTTCAGCTGGCGTGCGGTTCGGCGGCGGTAGCGGTCGAGGGCGCGGGCGATGTCGCCGCCCCCTTGCAGCGAGCCGCGCTTCTTCGTCACCCGCTGACGGCGCGGCGCATCGTCGCGCTCGCCTGCGGCGCCTCGGATCGGCTTTCCGGGGAGCCAGACCGTGGGGTACTTCTGGCCCGTGCGCTTCAGGCGCCCGTCGTCGAGGAGCCGCGTGATCGCGGCGACGATCGACGCCTCACTGTGATGGGCGAGGTTGCCGTACTCGGGCATCGAGAGGAGACCGCCGCGCGAGAGACTCTTCGCCTTGCTGCCACGCAGGGCGCGCGCGAGGTTGCCCTTGCCGACCGGACGCGACAGCCGGTCGACGGCGGCCAGGATGACGGCGTCCTCCTCGGCGGAAAGGGGTTCGACTTCGACGCGCGGCTTCGCCGTGGACTCGTTCGGTCGGGCGACGTCCTCACGACACACGTCGCAGCGTTCACAGCGTCGCTCGTCGCGCTCTCCGGTGAAGTGCTCCGAGATCACGGCCTGCCGACAGCGGCTGCCGCGCGTGTAGCCCTCGAGTGCGGCGAGCGCGCGCTCGGTACGCGCGCGCTGGGTGGCATTGTCGCCCGACGCGAGCCGTCGCTGGGTCTGGAGGTCCGAGGCGCCGAAGAAGAGCAGGCACTCGGCGGGGGCTCCATCGCGCCCGGCCCGGCCGGCTTCCTGGTAGTAGGCCTCGAGGCTGCCTGGAGACTGGAAGTGCACGATCAGGCGGATGTCCGGCAGGTCGATGCCCATGCCGAAGGCGTTGGTCGCGACGAGGATGCGGGTGCGCCCGGCTTCGAAGGCGCGCTGTGCCCGTTCGCGCGCCAGCTGGGTGCGCCCGGCGTGGTAGTACCCGACGGGGTAGCCCTGATCCCGCAGCGTCTTCGCAACGGTCTCCGTCGTCTTCCGCGTCGCGCAGTAGACGATCGCGCGTCCGCCGCCGCGCCGGCTGCGCAGCCCCGCGTCGGTGAGCGCTTCTTCGAGCGTCCGTTGTCGCTCGGCCTGGGTGCGCAGGGGGTGCACGGAGAGCCCGAGGTTCTCCCGGGTGAAGTCACCGGACACGATCTTCGGTTCGGTGAGAGAGAGGCCGCTCTCGATCTCGGCGAGGACGTCGCGGGTGGCCGTCGCGGTCAGCGCGATCCAGGGACAGGGGGCGAGGCTGCGGAGTTCGTGGAGGCGCAGGTAGTCGGGACGAAAGTCGTGTCCCCATTGGCTCACGCAGTGGGCTTCGTCGACGGCGAGGAGCGCCGTCGGTGTTCGCCCCAGCATGCGCCGAAAGCTCTCGCGCGCCGCGCGTTCGGGTGAGACGTAGAGCAGCGCGAGTTCGCCGCGCAGGTAGGCCTTGACGGCCTGACGCTGTTCCTCGTCTTCCTGCGCGCTGTGCAGTGCGGCGGCTGCGACGCCGCGCGCACGCAGGGCGCCCACCTGGTCCTGCATCAGCGCGATCAAGGGAGACACCACCACCGTCGTGCCGAGCCCGCGACGCTGGGCCGCCAACGCCGGCACCTGATAGCAGAGGGACTTCCCCAGCCCGGTGGGGAGCAGCACGATGGCGTCTCGTCCCGACACCGCCAGAGCGACGGCCTCGTCCTGACCCGGTCGAAAGTCCTCGTAGCCGAAGACGTCGCTCAGTACGGCGCGCGCCTCGGTGAGCGTCGCGATCACCCCCATGTCCAGGTGGGTACCCGACCCCGGACGCCGGCTCAAGCGTTGGCGCTCCGGGGCGTCAGAAGTCGAGGGCGGGGAGGGGCAGGGTGGAGAGGTCGCGCCCGCTCCAGGCCGTGGGCTGGAAGCGGCGGGCCGCGAAGCGCCAGCCGTCGGCGGTCTTCCGGTAGCGATCCTGATAGAGACCGAAGGCCTTGGTTTCCTGGCCGGTCTTCTTGTCGAGGCGCAGCTCGACCATGTAGATCCGTCCCATCGCCTCGCCGTCGGGCAGCTCGGGCGGCCACTCGATCCGCGCTTCGAGGACGACGAACTGGAAGAGGTCGAAGCGCGCCACCGCGCTCTCGATGAACCCCCCCAGCGCCTCGGGGCCGGTGGAGTCGATCGGGTCCTGACGGGGCATTTCGACGCGCACCACCGCGTCGGGCAGGAAGAGATCCGCGAGCTCGGGCCAGGCGCGGCGGTTGATCACGTCGGCGTAGCGGCTGTGCAGTCGGCGGATCGCGACCCAGTCGACGGTGCGTTGGACCTCGGCAGCTTCGGGGGAAGGGGACACGGGCGGCTCCTGGTTCGTGGGGAAGCCGCGACTGTGCCGGGCGTCGCGCGCGGGCGCCAGCGGTCGGGGCTAGAGTCCTCGCGCGCCCGCCCGGTCGTACCGGACGACGAGGAGGCACCATGCGACGGACGATGGCTTGGATGGGGGCAGCGGGGCTCGCCCTCGTGCTGACCGCAGGGATGTGGGTCGGTTCGGCCGGGGCCGACACCGAACAGGCGCTGACCTTCGTCGCGAAGAACGGCGTTTCCACCGCCAACGGCACCTTCCACCGCTGGGAGGTCGCCCGGGCGTCGGTCGATCCGGCGGACCTCGCCGGCGGCGAGGTGGTGGTGCGCGTCGATCTGGCCAGCGTCGACACGGGCATCGAGGACCGCGACGACCATCTGCGGACGCCGGATTTCTTCGACGTCGAGCGCTTTCCGTCGGCCACCGCGAGACTCCACAGCGCGACCCCGAACGGCACCAACGCGGCAGGCGAGCCGGTCTACGCGGTGAAGATCGATCTCGACCTCCACGGGGTGAAGAAGACCCTCGATGGGAGCTTCGTCGTGGTGCAGCCCGACCCCTTCGAAGTGCGAGGGGAGGTGGCGCTCGACCGCCTCGACTTCGGGATCGGCGAGCCCGACCAATGGTGGAACCCGCTCGCGATCCGCGAGCGCGTCGACGTCTCCTTCCACGCGCAGCTGCCCTAGCCGATCGCGCCTTCGCTCAGCCGGCTTCGGTGCCCTCGGTGAGGCGCTTCGCACAGTCGGGGCAGTAGCAGTGGGTGAACTGGGCGTCGCTGTGGGTGTCGATGTAGGACTCGAGCGGGTGCCACACCTCGGCCTCGTCGCGGATCTTCTTGCAAACGGCACAGATCGGGAGGAGTCCGGATAGCTGCTGCACCGCGTTGAGGGCCTGCTCGAGCTCGACCCGGCTCTCGCGTTCGCTCTGCGCGGACTCGTAGAGACTGCGGCGCAGGCGCAGCTGGCGGAGTCGCAGCCCGATCCCGAGGGCGTTCGCGAACAGATGGGTCGCGACGGCGTCGTTCGGGTCGGGGGCCATCACGAACTGATCGATCGCGACGTCGGCGAGCGAGAGCGCACCCGCACCGAGCGCCTGGTAGAGCAGGCGCGCCGGTAGCGCGATGTAGATCGCCATGATCAGCAGGAGATCGACGCCGAAATGGGTGCGGTAGAGCACGTTGATCGCGATCACCAGGGCCACGCCGCCCGCCAGCTGCACCGCCATGATGCGATCCAGATCCGCGGGCGTGTCCACGCGTGAGGTCCACAGGAGCAGCGCTCCCATGAGCGTGATGATCATCGAACGCACGGCCATCAACGGGAGGAAGAAGGCCTGGTCGCGGTAGAGGTGCCACTCGAGGGGCACGTAGATCAACGCGAGCGCGCCCATCCCCACCAGCAATGCCCGTACCTGGGCGCGATCATCCTCGAGGTAGGCCCGACGCAGGGCGAGGGGTTCCGCGGTCGCAGGGGCAGGCAGGGGCATGTTCGGCTTCTCGGAGACGACTCGTGCTGCGCGCGCTCAGCCTAGCGCGCTGTCACGGCCCGAGGGCGACCCGAATCGATGTCTTGGCCCCCTCGCTCGTGTTAGATTGCCGGCTCCGAAACCCAACCCACCGGAGGACTTCGGATGAGCTATCAGGGCGGCTGCTACTGCAAGGAAGTGCGCTACGAGATCGAGGGTGAGCCCGCGATGAAGGGCCAATGCTTCTGCCGGGAGTGTCAGTACGCCACCGGTGGAGATTCCCTGCTCGTGATGGGCGTGATGGACGCCGCCTTCAAGGTCACGAAGGGCGAACTCAAGGGTTTCCAGCGCAAGGACCTCGACAACGGTGTGGTCCGCGAGTTCTGCCCGAGCTGCGGCACCCAGGTGGTCAGTCGTCCGCCGGGCGGCATGGTGATGGTCAAGGTGGGAACGCTCGATGACCCGGCTGCTTTCGGTGGTCCCCAGATGGCGATCTACACCTGCGACAAGCAGCCCTACCACCACGTTCCCACGGACATCCCGACCTTCGAAAAGCTTCCGGGCTGACGCGTCCGGCGCCTGGTTCCCACTCGATCGCACGTCGCCGCAAACGGTTCGACGGTGCACGGAGACATGTCATGAAAGCCGCCGTCATGCGGGTCAACAACGAACCGCTCTCGATCGAAGATCTCGTCGTCGACGAGCCCGCGCCCGGCGAAGTGCTGGTGAAGACCGCTGCTTCGGGCATCTGCCACAGCGACCTCCACATGGTCGAGGGCGGCATTCCGCTGCCGCCCCCGGCGATCCTCGGCCACGAGCCGTCCGGGGTCGTCGAGGCGGTGGGCGACGGAGTCACCGAAGTGGCCGTGGGCGACCACGTGATCGGTTGTCTGAACCGCTGGTGTGGTATCTGCGACTTCTGCACCGGTGGCCGACCCTATCTCTGCTTGTCGACCTACGCGCCGACCCGCGGGTTCGAGGGCAAGCCGCGCATCACTACGAAGGAAGGCGAGGCCGTCGGTCAGCTCGGCGACCTCTCCTCGTTCGCCGAGAAGATGCTCTGCCCCGAGCGTTCCCTGGTGAAGATCCGCGATGACATGCCCCTCGACCGCGCCTGCCTGATCGGCTGCGGCGTCACCACGGGCCTGGGCGCGGCGCTCAAGACCGTGAACATCCCGGCCGGTGCCACGGTCGTGATCGTCGGCTGCGGCGGTGTCGGCCTGGCAGCGCTGCAGGGCGCGCGCATCGGCGGCGCGGGCAAGATCATCGCCGTCGACGCCCAGTCGTGGAAGTTCGAGTTGGCTCAGTCGATGGGCGCAACCGAGTGCGTGGATGCGAGCGAGGGCGATCCGGTCGCGGCCGTGCAGGCCCTCACCGGTGGCGGCGCCGACTTCGTGTTCGAGTGCATCGGCCTGGTGCCCACCGTCCAGCAGGCGATCGGCATGACCGGTCGCGGCGGCACCACGGTGCTCGTCGGTGTGGTGCCGATCACCGAGATGGTGCCGATCTCCGCCGCCGATCTGACCCTCCAGGAGAAGAACGTGACGGGTTCGTTCATGGGATCGAACCAGTTCCGCGTCGACATGCCGCGCTACATCGATTTCTATCTGGATGGGCGCCTGAAGCTCGACGAGATGATCTCTTCGCGCATCGGCCTCGACGATGTGAACTCGGCCCTCGACGCCATGCGCAAGGGTTCGGCCGCGCGTCAGGTCATCGTCTTCGACTGAGGCGGTTTCGAGGCGCGTGCTCCGGGGCAGTGGCTCGGGGGGCTACGCCGCGCTTACCGGCATCCGGTGGATCGCGGAGACGTGGAGGTTCGGCACCCGCTCGGGGGGGCCGGCGCTCTCGAATCGCGGCAGCAGCGGTATCAGCGCGCGCAGGGCGGCGCGCAGCTCCCATCGCGCGAGGTTCGCCCCGAGACAGAAGTGGGCTCCGAAGCCGCCGAACGCGAGGTGGCGGTTCGGCTGCCGCGTGATGTCGAAGCGGTAGGGGTCTTCGAAGACCGCCTCGTCGCGGTTCGCCGAGGGGTACCACATGCCCACGTCCTCGCCGGCGCGGATCGTGGTGCCCGAGAGCTCGAAGTCGCGCACGGCGGTGCGCGCGAACTGCACGACGGGCGAGGTCCAACGCAGGATCTCTTCGGCGGCGCCGTTGACGTGTCGAGGGTCGCTGCACAGAAGGGCCCGCTGGTCCGGGTGCTCGAGCAGCGCGTGGACGCCGCCACTCAGGGCGTTCTGGGTGGTCTCGTTGCCCGCGGCGAGAATCACGAACAGGTAGCCCTGGAGCTGCTGCTCGGTCAGCGGTTTGCCATCGATCTCCGAATGAACGATCAAGGTCGAGAGGTCGTCGCCCCCCGGTCCCTTCGCGCGCCGATCGCGCACGAGATCGATCATGTACTCGGTGATCTCGTCGAAGGCGCGCAGGACGCCGAGGTTGCGATCCTCACCGTCGTGAAAGAACTCGGGTTCCGGCGCGCCGATCAGGACGTTGGTGAGGGTCTTGAGGCGCATCCAATCGCCTGTCGGGAGCCCCATCATCTCGCCGATCGCAGACAGCGGTAGCTTCTGGGCGAAACCGCGCACGAAGTCGCACGTCTTCCCCGCGGCGGCGGCGGCTTCGAGTTCGCCCGAGAACTCCCCGGCGAACTTCTGGGCGAGGGCATCGAAGTGCACCTCGAGCTTGCGCAGGGCAGCCGGCGTGAAGCGACGCGCCGAGAGCAGGCGAAAGTCCCGGTGGCGCGGGTCGTCCATGAAGATGAAGTCGGGGGGCTCGTCCGGATCCCAGCCCCGCGCCTCGGCGCGACCCCGCTGAGAGCCGAACTGGAGCTCGTCCTCGGCGATCGTCTGGAGGCGCAGGCGTCGGCTGTTGACGAACACCTCGGCGTGCTTCGAGATCGTGAGGATGTCCGCGTGCCGTGTGATCGCCCAGAACGGGGCGATGCCCTCGCGCTCGTACCAGAACACGGGCGCCTCGCGCCGCAGCAAGTCCCACTCCCGCCACGGATAGCCGCGTTCGACGTAGAGGTCCTTGCTGTGGATGTCGAGAGTGTCGAGGGAAAGGGCGGCCACGCCGCATCCTACCACCCCAGCGTGCGCCGCGGCGGGGCGACCTGAGGCGCGCGGCCTACTCGCCGGGGCGTTTCCCGCAATGGGGGCAGGCGTCGGGGAGGCTTCGCGTCTCGCGACGCTGCCAGGCGGCCTCGACCATCGTGATCGCCGAGTCCGGCTCGACTCCCAACCGCTCGGCGAGGTCCATGAAGTCGCGGGACTCTTCGGGGCTCAGGTAGCCATCGGCCACCGCGATGTCGGCGTGGCTCTCGAGGCGTTCCTGGCGTCTCCGATGCGCGTTGGCGAAGCCCGAGGCCATGATACTGGTGGGCAGGGCGACGAGGCAGACGCCGACGATCGACACCGACGCGGCGAAGATCTTCCCCAGCGTCGTGACCGGCGTGACGTCGCCGTAGCCCACCGTCGTCAGCGTGACGACGGACCACCACATCGCGGCGGGAATCGACCCGAAGGCCTCGGGCTGGGCCTGGTGCTCGGCGAGATGGATTCCGGCCGCCACCAGGATCAGCAGCGTGCACATGAGGAAGAAAGCGGTACTGAACGAGTGCCGCTCGTGCCGGAGCACGTCGAGGATCATGCCCATGGCCGGCGAGTAGCGCGTGAGCTTCAGCACCCGCAGCAGGCGCAGGGTGCGCAGGAAGCGCAGGTCGATCGCGACGAAGGCCTGGAGGTAGAAGGGCAGGATCGCCAGCAGGTCCGCCAGGGCCAGCGGTGAGAACGCCCAGCGGAGCCGCCGCTGGTTCGGGCTCAGGTGCGCGAAGCGCGGGTTGCGCGAGTCCGCGACGCTCCAGATGCGCAAGAGGTACTCGGCGCTGAAGACCGAAACGCTCAACAGCTCGAAGACGAAGAAGACGAGCGCATAGCGCTCCATCGCCGCATCCACCGACTCCATCACGACCGCGATGACGTTGAGCGCGACCAGCGCCATCAGCGCGAAGTCGGCCACACGGCTTGCCGTGTCGTCGGGCTGCGCCACGTCCAAAATCTCGTGGACACGCCGGCGTAGCTGGAGCTTCCGCACCTCCATGCGTGCGCTATCGGCCGGCAGGTGCCCGCGCTTGGGCGCGAAACCCGAGCCAGGACGCGCTCCTGCGTGGAACTACGGAGCCGTGCGTTTCGAGTTGAAACGTTCGGGAGGCGGTCCCCGGTCAGCGTGCGTTCTGAAGCTTCTTTCCTCGCTCGATCGCGTCGGCGATGGACAGCCGCTCCACCGTCGGGAGCGGCGGCTGCGCGTCGCGCTCGCCAACCCAGCGGAAGGTCATGAAGCCGCGCTGGTGCCCGGCGGTCTCGAGGTAGTTCGGGTGGTCGCTGCGCGCGTGCGCCAGGAGGAAGCGAACCTTCCCATCCGCGTCTACCACGACGTCCTCGTGGGTGCGCGAGGTCTTGCGCTTGCGGTAGTCGACCGACTCGTGCCAGGGGTTCTCGATCGCGAGGTTCCAGAACCGCGTGTCTGCGAGCGGCTCGACTTCGATCAGCAGCGCTTCGTCCGGACCGAAGTCGTAGGTGCCGATCACGTAGAGGTTGTCCGAGCTGCTGATGTCGGCGCCGAAGTCGTCACTGTTGCGGAGCTTGAAGCCGTTCGGATCTTCTCCGAGCGCAGGCGAGACGTATCGGTGAAGGAGTCCGATCCCCTTCAGCGCATGCCCCGTGAACTGAATCGCGCGCGCGATCTCCTGGTCCGTGGACGGCGGCAGGGGGGCGAAGGGAGCACGCCCCACCACCTCGATGTCGTACTCCGCGAGCGGCTCGTCGCGCGAACCGAGGTACTGCCGCACCAGCAGGGTACCTGCGCCGGCCTCGGGCCCACCCGGGATCCAGTTCTCGGCGCCCTCGGGCTTCTCTCGGGTCAGCCAGATCGTGAAGCGCCCCTCTTCGTCGGTCGCGATGGTGCGCTCGTTCAGGTACCCGATCGACTTCTGGCGCCCGCCGGGCTGCACCGACAGGAACTGGAACGAGAGGTGGTCGACGCCACCCCGGTGCCCCGTGATCTTGTAGTCGAAGTTCCCGTTCCACACGACGTTGTCGTACTCGGCATCCGGGTTGTCCCCGCCGATCTTGCGGCGGCGGGTATCCATTCGCGCGAAGTGGGGCGCCTGCGGGAATCCGTCGCCGCTGACGTCCTGGGACATGGCGAGGGTTCGCAGGATGAAGCGCATGCCCTCGGCCACTTCCCGTTCGGTCCGCGCATCGGCGAGGACGGTCGCGCGCAGCTCCGCGACGGTGCGCATCAGGCCGTCGAAGGCCTGCACGCTTTCGAGCTGCTCGAAGCGCGCGGGGTCCTCTTCGGCAGTCAGGGGAAGCGCACAGCAGAGCGCCAGGGCGAACGCGAGCGAACGGAACATGAGACAGTCCTCCAAACAGGGTGGGGTGTTGCGAAGCGCCAACGGCCGGCGCGGACGGGTGGGCTCAGCGTCCCTCGACGTAGCGCGCTCGGTAGCCGCCGAAGTCGCGCTCGATGCCGGCCTCGCTGAGCCCGAACTTCTCGAGGGTGTACTCGTGGGGCGGGCGCTTCTCGCGCGCGTTGTCCTCGGTCCATTGTCGCATCTGATCGGTCGCGAACTCGGTCAGCGGCTTGTCCAGGAATGCGTAGATGCGCGCTACCACGCCGAGCGGATCGCGGACCGTGTCGAGGAACTGGATGTCGAGAAAGCGATCGTCGTGGCCGCGATCGCGGAACTCCATGCAGGCGAGAATCCCGTCGAGGAAGATGCGCGACCACTGCTCGCCGGCCGCGATCGGGTCGGGATCGTCGCATCCGAGTTGCCAGATGTAGTGGGTCATGCTGCAGATCGAAGGTACGGATTCGATCGGGTCGCGGTGGGTTTGCACCACCGAGACGCCGGGAAAGGTCTCGAAGAGCTGGGGCATGTGGCCCATGTGGATGGGCGCCTTGAGCACCCAGCGGTCCTTGGCACGCCCCATCCGTCGGTGCTGCCACTGCAACAGCTGCAGGATTCGCTTCAGGTAGACGTAGGCCGGCGTGGGATCCTGCTCGCGTCTCCAGGCTCCGAACTCGGGCACGTCCGCGTAGGCCTCGGCCATCGGCATCAGGAACGAGGGTTCCATCAGCATGATCTCTTCGTCGGGCTTACAGGCATCCCAAGGATGAACCGACGCGAGCGCGGGTACGAACTCGAGGGTCTGTGCGACTTCTGCGCGTCCTTGTTCGACGCGCGGGTCGGGCGATTTCCAGTCCCAGCCGCGGGGAGGAGAGGGAAAGCGGGTCTCGTACCAGAGCGCGGCGTCGAAGCTCGGGTCGGCCGCGATCACGCGGTGCAGCATCGTCGTGCCCGTGCGCGGCAACCCCACGATCACGAGCGGATCGTCGATGGGCTCTTCGAGGATCTCCGGGTGGGTCCGAAACCAATGCTCGGCGAGCGCGCGTGCGGCGAGGGCGTCGATCAGGCGTTGGCGCTGGGCGCCGAGGCCCACCTCGTTGAGCTTCGCCTCGTTCGCGAGTGCGTGGCAGGTGCGTTCGAAGGGTTCGCGAAACGCCGGGTCCCCGAAGTCGTCGAGGCCCGTGACACGCCGCGCCTCGTCGAGGAGTCCGGCCGGGTCGAGGGAAAGCGCGCTCATGGGCGCATGATACGCTGCCGCACTCTCCGCGCGCGGGCTGGAGTTGCGCAGCGCGGATCGTCCAAGCTTGGTCGGAGGCAGCGATGGGACTCGAAGGGCAGAAGATCCTCGTGACGGGGCCGGCAGGGCAGATCGCGTTCCCCCTGTCTCGAAGCCTGGCGGAGAAGAACGAGGTGTGGGGGATCGCCCGCTTCAGCGACGCGCGCACGCGCGAGCGATGTGATCAGGTTGGCATCACCACCCGCGCGGTCGACCTGGCGGAGCCCGATTGGCAGGACCTGCCCGACGACTTCGACTACGTCCTGCATCTCGCGGCCGCGATCCTGCCCGGAGACGACTTCGATGCGGCGCTTCGCATCAACGCCGAGGGAACGGGACACGTGATGGCCCGCTTCGCGAATGCGAAAGCGTGCCTGATGATGTCGACCTGCGGCGTCTACGCGTCACCCGCGGACGGTGACGCGCCGGTAGTCGAGTCGGCAGCGCTGGGCGGGAGTCATCAGCCCTACGCCCCGACCTACTGCATCTCGAAGATCGGCCAGGAGGCGGTGGCCCGCTTCGCCGCGCGCAACCACGCGCTCCCCACGACGATCGCCCGCATGAACGCGGCCTATGGGGACAACGGGGGCCTGCCCGCGATGCTGGCGCATCAGGTGATCGCGGAGCAGCCGATCCCGCTGCTGCCCGGGCATTCCACCTGTTCGCCGATCCACGAGGACGACATCGCGCGCCACGTGCCGGGGCTGCTCGCGGCCGCGTCGGTTCCGGCGACGATCGTGAACTGGGGCGGCGACGAACCCGTGCCGTTGCGCGAGATGTGCGAGTACATCGCCGAGCAGGTCGGGAAGACCGCCCGCTGCATCGAGTCGCCGGATGGCATCCACCAGTACCGGCTCGATCCCACGCTGCGGACGAAGCTCGCCGGGCCCTGCGAAGTCCCGTGGCGGGAAGGCGTGCGCCGCATGCTCGAGGCCCGCCACCCCGAGGCGCTGGTCTAGAGCAACACGCCCGTCGAGCGCAGGTCACTGGCGCCCACCCGCGGTCGACGCACGCTCAGGGACGCGTGGTCAGCTCGTAGATCCACACCCGTTCGAGCTCGCGGGGATCGCGGCGGAACATCGACTGGTTCGTCCAGGCGTCGGAGAACGCGTCGACCAGCGCCTCGTCGTCGATCCGCGCGGCGTGGGCCTCGTAGAGCGTGCCGTCGAGCCGGAGTCGCACGTTCGGGTCGGCGTCCATGTTCTGCACCCACTGGGTCTCGGTGTCGCCCGCATTCAGGAGCAGACGCCCATCGATCACCGTGTAGGCCAGGTTCACCGAGTAGGGTTCGGAGGGGTTCGTCTCGAGTTCGAAGATCCCGGCATCGCCCGCGAACCCCCAGTCCGCCGGGGCGGGTTGGGCGTCGCCCTGGAGCGTGCCGCCCGGGAGCAGCAGGAAGGGGCCGTTACAGGCCACGCTCGAGGTGAGGGCGAGAGCGGCGAGCATGCATCGCAGCACGGGACGGTTCACGGCGAGACTCCTGGCGGGCGCTCCCGACGTGGTGCCGGGGTTGCGGGCAGCCTATCCCAGTTCCCCGCGTTCGTGGAGCGATCGCGTCCTCAGTGAGCGTCGTATTCGTGGAGGCCCACCGCCTCGTGGAGCTCGGCGTACTCGGCGAACTTCCCGGGGAACAGGAAGGGCGCCCGCCCTTCAGCGTTGCGGTAGTAGCTGTTGCAGCTCGCGTTGCCCCAGGAGTACCGGGGGAAGCGCTCGAGCAGCCAATCGTTGTAGGCGCGGTGCACGTCGGGCTTCACCGAGATCGCGCGGGCGCCGTTCGCCTGCTTCTGGCGGAGCAGCTCGACGATGCTCTGGATGTTGCGCTCGACGGTCACGAAGTACGGGACGTCGAGTACCAGCCCGTTCGGGCCGACGGCGAAGAAGTAGTTCGGGAAGCCCGGCGCGGCGATGCCCTTGTGGGCTTCCGGCGCCTTCTCCATCACGCCCGCGAGGCTCGCGCCGTCCCGACCCTCGACCGCGATGCGATCGAAGTCGAGGATGCGGTAGCCGGTGCAGTAGATGATCACGTCGGCATCGATCTCGCGGCCGCTCTGGGTCGTGATGCCCGTCGGTCGGACGGCGGCCAACCCTTCGGGCACCAGCTCCACGTGATCCTGGGTGAGGGCCGGATAGAAGTCGTCG
Source organism: Myxococcota bacterium (assembly GCA_039030075.1). NCBI lineage: Bacteria > Pseudomonadati > Myxococcota > Myxococcota bacterium. The sequence continues at coordinate 70,788 of JBCCEW010000009.1, forward strand.
GACACCAATCCGCGCTTGCAGGCGTAGCGGCTGTCGGGGGTGAGGGCGCGACGCAGCTCCGGATCTTCGATGGCCTTGTCGATGAAGCCCTGCGCGCGCTTCTCGAAGTCTTCCATCCGCTTGTGGCCGAGCGTGGCGGCATCGTGCACGAAGCTCATCAGGAAGCGCTGGAAGCGCTGGGTGAGACGCATCAGCACCGGCGCCCGCCGGAACCACTTCCGCTGGTTCTCCGAGTAGGGCTTGCGGCCGCGAGGCATGATCCAGTTCGCCGTCCGCTGGAGCACGGTCAGGTGTCCCGCCTGCTTCGCGATCTCGGGGACGATCTGGACGGCGCTGGCCGCAGACCCGACGACCACGATGCGCTTGCCGTCGATGGGGACGTCGTGGTTCCAGCGGGTGCCGTGGAACTGATCCCCTTCGAAGCTCTCGCGGCCGGGCACGTCGGGGTAGAGCGGTGTGTGCTGATTGCCCATCGCATTGATCACGACGTCGGCTTCGAAACGCTCCCCGGCCTCGCTCTCGAGTTCCCAGTGGCCGTTCGACTGGTAGCGACACGCCGCGATGCGGGTGTTCAACCGGACATGGGGCTCGAGCCCGAACTCACGCGCACACTGCTGGAGGTAGGCCTCGATCTCGGGCTGCTCCACGAAGCTCGCGCTCCAGTCCGGGTTCGGCCGGTAGGAGAAGGTGTAGGAGTGGGCCCAGACGTCGCACGCCAGGCCGGGGTAGGTGTGGATGTGCCAGGTGCCGCCGACGGCGTCGGTGGCCTCGTAGAGCGTGAAGTTCGTGAAGCCCTGAGCCAGCAGCTCGTGACCGGCGGCCAGCCCAGCGGGGCCGGCTCCGATGATGGCGATACGGAGCGACGCGTGATCGGACAAGATGGAATCCCTCGGTCGATTCTGCGCGCCGCTAGGCCGGCGCGCCCTGGGCGCCGCGGATCAGCTGCCCCGGCGTAGCGCCCGTCGGCTCGCCGTCGCGCATCACCTCGACGCCGGAGACGAATGTGGCGACGTAGCCGCGCGCGCGCTGCATCAGGCGACGACCGCCGGCGGGCAGGTCGGCCACGGCCTCGGGCAGTTCGAGATCGACCACGTCCAGGTCGATCAGGTTCAGGTCGGCCTTCATGCCGGGCGCGAGAAGCCCGCGGTCCTGCAAGCCGTAGAGCTCGGCGGTGTCGCGGGTCATGCGACGGATCGCGAACTCCACCGGGACACGCTCGCCGCGCGTCCGGTCGCGCACCCAGTGGCTCAGCATGAACGTGGGGATGCTGGCGTCGCAGATCAGCGCACAGTGCGCGCCGCCATCTCCCAACCCGAGCACGGCCCGGGGGTGGTGCATCATCTCGTAGATGTGATCGCAGTTGCGATCGCTGTAGTTGAGGATCGGCACCAGGAAGATCGCGCGGCCATCGTCCTCGAGCATCAGGTCGTAGAGGAGCTCGGCCGGGTCGCGTCCTTCGCGCTTCGCCCGGGCTTCGATGCTCTGGTCCGGGGACGGCTCGTAGTCGAGTGGGTTGCCCAGCGGGAAGAGCGAGGCGTACTGCTCCCAGATCATGTGGAAGCCGGGCTCGCCGACGATGTCCTCGCCCAGGATCTTCGCCTTCACCTCGGGGTCGCGCAGCTTCGCCACCCGCTCTTCGAAGGGCAGGTGCGCGATCGCCATGTAGCTGGGCTTCGCCGCGAGGGCGTGTCGCTCGGTTTGCAGCCCCATCAGCATTCCGAAGGGACGCCCTGCGACCTGGGGATAGATCTCCGCCCCTTCTCCAGCGGCTTCGACCGAGAGATCGAGCAGCTCGCGCCAGAGGTTCGGAGCCGAATCCACCTGGAGCATCGCGAAGGTCACCGGCCGCTGAATGTGGGCCGACAGCCGCCGCATCCAGTCGACTTCCTTCTTCGGAGCGGCGATGTCCTCGCCCGCCGCGCCCGCGCCCGCCACTTCGAAGATGCCCGTGCCCAGTTCGCCCAGCACCTTTCCGATGCCGAAGAGCTCGTCCTCGGCCGCGAAGGTGCCCGGTACCGGCTCCCCGTCGAGGGCCCGGTGGGCGATCGTGCGCGACGTCGAGAAGCCGAGCGCGCCGGCGGCGACGCCTTCCTTCACGATGCGCGCCATCGCGGTGATGTCTTCGGGCGTGGCCGGTTCGTTCTTCGCGCCGCGCTCGCCCATCACGTAGGCGCGCACTGCGCTGTGGGGCACCTGGGTGGCGACGTCCATCGCCATCGGTGTGCGCTCGAGCGCGTCCAGGTACTCGGGGAAGGTCTCCCACTCCCACTCGATGCCCTCGGAGAGGGCGGCGCCCGGGATGTCCTCGACGCCTTCCATCAGCTGGATCAACCAATCGTGCTTGTCGGGATGCGCGGGCGCGAAGCCGACGCCGCAGTTGCCGACCACCGCAGTGGTGACGCCGTGGTAGCCCGACGGGAGGAGATTCGGATCCCAGGTGATCTGGGCGTCGTAGTGGGTGTGGACATCGACGAAGCCCGGCGTGAGCGTTCGGCCCTCGGCGTCGATCTCGCGTGCGGCGGTTCCCGTCACGCTGCCGCGCGGGCCCACCGCGGCGATGCGGCCATCCTTGGCGGCGAGTTCGCCCTCGAAGGGCGGCGCCCCGCTGCCGTCGACGATCATGGCGTTGCGGATGATGAGGTCGAAGTCGAGCATGTCGATGGCTCCTGTGGCTTGCGAAAACGGGCTTCAGGGGTTTCGTTCGTTCAGGGGGTCCAGTTCGCGTGGGCCGAGCGCGCGGCGGCCAGGCGCTCGATCACGCGGTCGAGGGCGCGGCGGAGACGCTCGAGCTCGGCCTTCTCCGCATCGCCGAAGGCACTCTCGAGGGCTTCCGCTTCGAGCTCGTGTCGACGCTCAGCGGTGCGATCTCCCTTGGCGGTGAGTCGGATCCGGACGCGGCGGCCATCCTCCGGGTCGGCGTCGCGTCGCACCAGCCCGCGACGCTCGAGTCGATCGAGGGTGCGGGTCATGCCGGCCCGGGTCTGCCACATGAGACGGGCGAGCTCGCCGGGGGTATCGGCGACGCCACCGCGCAGAATTCCGATCACCTGTTCCTCGACCTGGGTCATGTCGAGTTCGGCGAGGGCGTCTTCGAGGAGCCCGCGGTGCAGGCCCGCGACGGCTGCGAGCCGACTGCTGAGGGCGATCAACCGGCTGTCACTGCCCGGGGCTGCCGCCGCGACACCGTGCTCGATGTCGTCGAGGTCCTGCTGGAGCTGTTGGGCGAAGTCGGGGGCGGGCAAGTCGGGCTCCTGGCGCACACCCAGGATAGTTGCTCGCGCAACTAGTTTCCAGGGGTCTCGTTCCTACCCGCTTCCGTTTCCATCCTCCGTGTCGGACGCGCTGGCGGCTGCCTCGTTCACGAGGGGCGCCCCCTCGGTCCAGCGCGACAGGTTCTCGAGGAAGTGGGTCACCGCGTGGCGACGACTGGCCGGCGTGAAGCCCCCGTCGTGGGGGGTCACGAGCACGTTGGGGAGGTTCCACAGCGGGCTGGTCTCGGGCAGGGGCTCGGTCTCGAAGACGTCCAGGCCAGCGCCGGCGAGCTGCCCGCTCTGGAGCGCCTCGACGAGGGCGCTCTCGTCGATGAGCTCGCCTCGCCCGACATTCACGAGGCAGGCGCCGCGGGGCAGGCGTGCGAGGCGGTCGCGGCCGAGCAGCCCGCGCGTCTCGGGCGTGAGCGGGAGGGCCAGGGCGAGGAAGTCGGCTCCGGCGAGCGCTTCGTCCAGCCGCTCCAAGGGCCAGGTCGGGCAGGGTTCGTCTCCGCGCGGCGTGCGTCGCAGTCCGAGCGCCTTCATGCCGAGCGCCGTGCCCAGGCGCGCGATCTCCGCCCCGATCGGACCCATGCCGAGCACGACCAGGCGGGCGTCCTCGAGGTCGCGCACGCGCCTTCGCTCCCAACGCCGGGCACGCTGGGCGTCGAGCCGAGCGGGAAGCTCGCGGGCGAGGGCGAGCAAGAAGAGGGCACCGAGCTGGGCAACGGCCCGGGCGTTCGCACCGGAAGACGTGGTGACGCGGACGCCGCGGTTCAGCAGCCCCTGGAAGAAGGGGTTGTCGACACCGGCGCTGAAGCTGTGGAGCCAACGGAGCTCGGGCGCGTTCGAAACCCAGCGCAGGAAGGGACCCATGTGGTCGGGGTAGAGATCGCCACTGAAGAATGCCGCTTCTACCGTCGCGAGGGCCTCGGCGTCGAGCTCGCCGCGTACCACCACCGGGACGAGGTCGGGCGCGCGCCGGGCCAGCGCATCGGCGCAGTCGCGCGCGACGAGCTCGGAGACCAGCAGTCCGCGTTGCTTCAATGTCGCTCTCCTTCGGGCGTATACTGGGCGCTCCGTCGCTCCCAGATGCGTCGCACCCAGACGCGCCACTCCTCCAGACGCGCCGCGCTGGGTCCGGCGCGATGGGTCCAAAGGAGACCGCCATGACCGAGCGCCGCGACCTGCCGACGATTCCCTCGCTGCGCGAAGCCGTGTCCGAAGCAGAGTGGCAGACGCGCGTCGATCTCGCCGCGTCCTACCGTCTGGTGGCGCGCGAGGGTTGGGACGATCTGCTCTCCACCCACATCTCGGCAAGGGTTCCCGAGGAGCCGCACCACTTCCTGATCAATCCCTACGGGCTGCTCTTCTCGCAGATCACGGCCTCGAGCTTGATCAAGGTCGACTACCAGGGGAACCGGCTCAGCGAATCGCCGTTTCCGCACAACCCCGCCGCGATCACGATCCACGCCGCCGTCCTCGAAGCGCGCAGCGACGTCGCGTCGGTGCTGCACATGCATTCGATCGCCGGCACCGCGGTGTCGACCCTGCGCGAAGGGCTCCTGCCGATCAACCAGCGCGCGCTCTACTTCCAGGACGTGCTCGCCTACCACGACTACGAAGGACTCGCGCTCGACGACGCCGAGCGGGAGAGTCTGGTCCGCGACCTGGGTGAATGCTGGGTGATGATCCTGCGCAACCACGGCACGCTCGCCTGTGGTCGCAGCGTCGCACAGGCCTACGTGAACGCCTTCTTCCTGGAGAAGGCCTGCCAGATGCAAGTGCAGACCCTCTCCTGTGGCGCGCCCCTGCAGCCGCTGCCGCCCGACGTGATCCGCAAGGTGCCCGAGCAGGCGAAGCACATGGCGCACTGGGGGCGCTTCGAGTGGCCCGCGCTCTGCGCGGCGCTCGACCGGGAAGATCCCTCTTACCGCGACTGACGATGCGCCGACCCGAACGCTCCTCTCCGGCGATGCTCTCGGCGCTCGCGGCGACCCTGTTGTCCTGCGCCACACCGAGCGACGTGGCGCCGACAGCGGCCGATCCCGAGACCGCTCCCGCTGCGGCGAAGGAGCCGCCGGTCCCGACGCTGCGCGCGGACGACATCGACCCGGACATCTACTTCGACATCGACGACCCGAACGATCCCCACCGGCGCCTCTACGCGGAGTTCCGCGCACGCCGCGAACGCGACCTGGCGGATCCGAACCTGCCCGCACCGCCGGGCCGCTATCCGGCCGCCCACTTCACCCGTCAGTTCGGTTGGAGCTCCCTGTCGCGGGTGCTGCCGGGCGACTGGGGAGCCCTGCAGCGCGAGGACGCCGCCGGCGTAGCCGCCCTCGAAGCTTCGATGCGCGTGCGTCTCGCCTTCGATCACCCGGACATCAAGATCGTCCAGTGGATGCTCGGGCCGGGCGCAGCACTGCCGGCCCACGCCGGCGGCTCACCCGGCGTGTGGATCGTCGTGGGTGGCCGCGGCGAGATGACCGTCGAGGGGGTGACGCAAACCGCCACGCCGGGCACGACCGTCAAGCTGAACCCCTACGACGTGCGCCGGGCGGTGGCGACTGGGGACGAGCCCCTGCGCTGGCTCTGGATCCGCTGGGCGCCGGACGGCGATCAAGCCTTCATCGACGCGGGCTACTACCTCACCGGTGCGAACCAACACGTGCAACCCACCGAGGCCACGATGCCTGCGGACTATGCGTTCTGGAATGCGCGCTACGAGACCGCTCCGGTCGCGTCGCCCGCGAGCCCCGCGGCGACGGCGGCCGAGGGAAGCGTCTTCGCCGAGGCCGCGGTGCAGCTCGAAGAACGCCGCCGCGCGCTCGGGCCCGGGCGCGATCCCTATCCGGACGTCCCGCGTTTCCGAAACGAGAGCGAGGTCTCCTGGCTCACCGTCGAGACCCTCCGGTCGGGCGGCTTCTTCTTCTCGCGCGACATCGCGAGCCTGGGCCCGGTCGTGACCCGGATGGCCGAGATCACCAAGCACAAGGCGATCTTCCGAGCGACCCGGGCCGATGGGCGCTGGGACTTCAACATTTCGCAGACGGCCTGGGGCCCGCGCTCCACGTATGTGGAGCACAGTCACCTGGTGCCCGAGTTCTACTACATCCTGAGCGGCCCGGTGATCTACGGCGTCGACGGGGAGCGCTACCGCGTGCAGCCGGGCGACATCCTCTTCAACAATCCCTATTCGCCCCATCTCGCCCAGGGGATCGTCAACGATCTGCCCTTCGACAACTTCGGCTCGACCTGGGCGCCGAACGGGGACCGCAGCGTATTCACGCGGCCCTTCTTCTGGGTGGAGCCGCTTCCCGAACAGCCCCCGACGTCGCGACTCGCGCGCGACGTCGCATTCCATTGACCCGCGCCCCGGCGCACCCTGCCTGGAGAAGACCATGACCCCCGAAGACCTCGTCGACATCGAACGCATCAAGCAGCTCAAGTACAAGTACATGCGCTGCGTCGACCAGAAGCTCTGGAGCGAGCTGCCCGACTGTTTCACGCCCGACGCCCGCTGTGCCTACAGCGGCGGCAAGTACGCCTACGAAGGCCGCGACGCGATCTGCGAGTGGCTCTCGAAGTCGATGGGAGCCGAGACCTTCCACAGCAGCCATCGCGTGCACCATCCCGAGATCGAGCTCACCAGTCCGACGACCGCGAAGGGGGTCTGGGCCCTGGAGGACACGGTCATCGAAACGGGCTTCGAGATCACCATTCAGGGCGCGGCGTTCTACGAGGATCACTACGAGAAGATCGACGGCGTTTGGAAGATCACCTTCACCGGTTACCACCGGACCTTCGAACAGATCCAGTCGCGCAAGGATGTGCCCGGCCTGAAGCTGACGGCGAGCGCCTGGTCGACCGGCGGTCAGAGCAAGATCGACGCCTAGCGCACCGAGGGGGGCGGGGGCTGCCAGGCAACCCCCGCCTGCGTTCGGTTCGTTGCGTGGCCGCTCGAGAGCGGCGTCGCCGCCAGGCGACACGACGCTGCGTTCGACGGGGATGGGGCCGCGAAGCGCCGCCTGACGCGACCACCCTACGGGTCGGGCGTGACAACGCGATGGCGATTCGCGCCCGCTTCGGGAACGTTCGCGCGCTCAACGCGCGGCGGGCAGCTCGACCTCGAAGCACGCGCCTCCGCCCGGACGCGCGTAGACGCCAACGTTGCCGCCGAAGCTGGCCACGATCTGGTACGAGATGTAGAGGCCCAGGCCCGTGCCTTCGCCGACGGGCTTCGTGGTGAAGAACGGGTCGAAGACTCGCGGACGCAGTTCGGGCGGGACGCCCGGGCCGTCGTCGAGGACCCGCACCCGGACCGACTCGCCGCGGCGCTCCGCCTCGACCCAGATCTTGCCTGCGCGTCCTGCGGCCTGGAGTGCGTTCACCAGCAGGTTCAGGAAGACCTGGCGCATCGGCCCGGCAGCCGCTTCGACCAGAAGGTCCCGGGTGACCTCGGTCGTGACCTCGGCGCTTCCCCGTCCCGACACCTTCGCGACGCGAACACACGCATCGAGGACCGCTGCAATGTCGCAACACGGCGCTTCTTCGGCGCCGCCGTGCGCGAAGTCGCGCATGTCGCGCACGATCGCAATGGTGCGCTCGACTCCTTCGGCGGACTCCTCGATCAGGGTTTCGAGCTCGCACAGCGCGTCGTGCTGCATGTGGGAGGCATGCGCCGCCTTGTGCAACTCTTCGCTCCGGCTGCGCATCGACGCGAGGTTGGCGCGCACGAAGGCCATCGGATTGTTGATCTCGTGGGCGATGCCTGCCGCGAGCTGGCCGATCGAGTCCATCTTCTGGGCCTGCTCGAGCTGGCGTTGGAGCTGGGCGCGGTGGGTGATGTCGTCGGCGAGGACGAGTACGCCGGGCGATCCCTCGATGGCATCGTCCAGTCGCACGGCCGTCACCTGCCAGACGGCCTCGTCCCGTGGGCCCGCCGCGTGTCGATGCTCGACGCGGTGGGGGGCCTCGCTCTCGAGCGCTGCGGAGACCGTGTCGCCCAGACCCATCGCGACGAGCACCGGTTCGTCGAAGATGCGTCCTTCGCGGGGGGCGCCGACGGTTTCGAGCATCTGGGCCATCTGCGGGTTGAGGGTGCCGATCGCACCCTCGGCATCGCACACCAACACGCCGAGTGGCGCGTGGAACAACACGTCGCGGTAGCGGCCCTCGCTCGCGGCGAGTTCGTGGCGTTCGCGATCCAGATGCGCCTCGAGCCGCTGCTCGACTCGGAGCTGTCGCTGCACCAGCAGGTAGCTCAGGCAGACGGCCACGAGCACTGGCCCGTACTCGGCCATTGCGGGGATCCGCAACCAACCGGCGGAGGTCAGGACGGCCGCGACTCCGAGCACCGCATACGCCACGAAGCCCACCCGCAACACCCGGCGCTCTCCTGCGTCGAGCCCCGCGTGACGACGCAGGCGTCGCGCGCCCCAGAGCGCCGCGCCGGCGATGTAGACGCCGAGGAGCAGCGCGGGCGGACGTGCGTGGACCGAGAGGTGTTCGCGACCGAAGAAGTCGAGTCGTGTGGTGACCTCGGGTGACACGAACCAGGGAGTGGCCAGGATCGCCACCGCCCAGCCGACGCTGCCGACGGCAAGCCAGGTCTGGCTCCGCGAACTCGCCGTGTCCGGATGCAGGGCGCGCCCGAAGCCGATCAACGCCCAGACGAGAAACGGCCCGGTCGCGAAACACAGCTTCCCCGCCAGAAGCGCGGCGGCAGGATCGGCCGTGGTGAGCTGGACGCCGCGGGCGGCGACGAACCCACACGAGAGCACGGACCAGACCGCGATCCAGCAGTTGGCATCGCAAGCGCGGCGCGCCATCCACAGGTGCAGGGCACCCAACATGGCGGCAACGCCGAAGCAGAGCTGGAGCCAAGCGGCGCTGGAACCGAAGAAATCCGCGATGAGACCCACGTCACGACCCATCGGCCGAACCGCTTGCGCGATTCACCCGCTTTGGTTCCGCGGTTCACGGTGTTGCCAAAAGACAACGCCTGGCGGAGCCGCTGGCGCGTCTAGCGGGCGCTGGGCCGCTCGAGTCGCTGGCGCTCGGCGGCCGCCGCGCGTTGGGCGGGCAGCATGCCGAGCTCCCCGGCGAGCGCCTCGGTGTCGCGCAGGGTCGCCGCGGCGCCGCGCGCATCTCCCGCGCGCGCCCGCAGCGGGGCTGCTTCGAGCTGGGCCCACACCTCGAAGGGCCGGGCACCCACGGCGGCGCTGTCCTCGAGCGCTTCTTCGTAGGACGCGAGGGCGTCGTCCACGTAGCCGAGCAGGGCCTGGAGCGCCGCGCGGCAGCGGGAGAGCGGGCCGCCGTAGCTGAGCACCATCGGGAGCAGACCGTGTTGCCCGGGTGCGGACTCGAGCAGGGGCAAGAGGTGCTGCGCGTGCGGAACCGACCCGAGCTCTGCAGCGAGCATCGAGGACTCGGCCATGGTCGCGTTCCAGCGAATGCCGCGGTCGATCTCGAGGAAGCGCGACTGCCCGAGGCGATCGAGCAGCGCGACGGCTCGCGCGTTGTTCCCCGACGCCCCGGCCGCACGCCCCACCACCGCAATGCTCCAGTGGGTGGCGCCGAGCCGCGCGTCGTCGAGCGTGTGGCCGAGGTTCTCGACGACGACGTGGTAGTCGCCCCGCTCGCGCGCGAGCACACAGAGCTGTCCGCGGTAGCTCGCCTTCGCGAACGGGTGGCCGAGTCGCTGGCCGAGGGTGAGCGCTTCCGAGGCGAGTCGTTCGGCGCGTTCGAGGGCGCCCTCGAGGAGCGCCATGCCGGCATCCCAGACGCGCAGATGCCAGGTGGAAGTCGGGGAGGGCTGGGGTCCCGCGAGCGCTTCGGCTTCGGCGCGGCGCTCGAGTGCGGTCGCACGCTGGCCTTGCATCAGGTCGTCGCAGGCGACATCGAGCACCGCGATCACCCCCGTGTCCGGGTTGCGCGCGTCCCGGGCGGCCACCGCCAGGTCACCGATCAGCCGCCCGCGTTCGGCCAGATCGTCGGGGCCGGAGATGATGTAGTGGAGCACGTACAGGCACTCTTGCAGGGCCTCGGCGTCCGCCGACTCGCGGGCGATCGCAACGGCTTCGCGGCCGAGGGGCTCGGCGCGCGGGCGGTCGCGTACCGAGAGGTAGGCGAGGCGTCCCGTGAGACGCGCGCGAGCCGCGAGGTCGCTCGGATCGACGCGAGCGAGGGCGTCGCGCAGCGCGGCTTCGGCGCTCTCGGGCACGCGGGAAGACCACTCGGACACATCGCAGAGTCCGATCGCCGCCTTGGTGAGCAGCGCCGGGTCGTCGATCGCGCGCGAGACCCGCAGGGCCTCGTCGTAGGCCTCGATGCGCTGCTCCCGGTTGCCCGAGAGACGCTGGGCCGCGCCGAGAGCGAGCAGGGCCGTGATCCGACCGCGCGGGTTCGCCACCTCGAAGTGGTCGAGGCTGCGGACGGCCTGTTCGTAGTGCGTGGCGGCCTGCTCCCAGGCGAGGAGTCGCTCGGCCTGGAGAGCCGCGCGGAGCGCGACGTCGTGCGCGCGTTCCGGATCACCCACGGCGATGCCGTGGTGATGGTGGTGGGCGAGCTCGGAAAGCACGGGCTCGAGCGCCTCGGCGTGCTGCTGCTCGAGCCGGTCTGCGGCGGCGCGGTGCATCCGCGCGCGTTGGCTCGGGGAGAGCTCGCTGTAGAGCGATTCCTGGAACAGGGCGTGAGCGAAGCGATAGCTGGCCGCGCTCTCCGGTGCGGTCTGCAGGATCCCGGCGGCGACTGCTTCGTCGAGATGCTCGAGGGCTTCGAGGCGATCCGTCGACCCGGCGACGGCCACCACCGCGCCCAACGGGAACTCGCGTCCCAGCACGGCACCTGCGCCCAGCAGCGCGCGGCACTCCGCGGAGACGGCGTCGATGCTGCGTCGAATCAAGTCGACTGCGCGCGGTGGCAGGGCGATTCCGCGTCGCAGCAGACGTTCGGGGCGGGCGAGATCGCCGCGTTCGCTGAGCAGCCGAATCGCTTCCCCCACGAAGAGCGGAAGCCCCTCGGTGCGTCCGTACAGCTCGGAGACGACATCCACGGCCACCGGTCCGCCTGCCGCGTGGGCGAGCATCGCCCCCACCTCGGCGCGGGAGAGTCCGTCGAGCGCGATCTCGCGTGCGCGGGGGTGCCGCCGCAACGAGGCGACGGCGCGGTTCGTCGGGTGATCGCGGTCGCGGGGCTCGTCGCGCACGGTCGCGAGTACGAAGAGGGGAACCTGGTCCAACTCGACGGAAAGGTGTTCGAGCAGGCGCAGAGAAGCCTGACCCGCCCATTGGAGGTCTTCGAGCACGATCAGGATCGGTCTGCGTTTCGCGCAGGCGCGCAGCGCGCGTTGGGCCGCGTCGAAGAAACGAAAGCGCTGCCGTTCGTCCAGGGCGCTGGCCACGTCCTGCTGCGCCGGCGGGAGTCGCGCGGCCAGTTCGGGAGCGAACTCGTGCAGGACCGGCAGGAGCGCCTCGAGTTCCCCCGAGCGAGCGCGGGCCTCGAACTCGGCCGCCAGGTCGGTGTCTTCGATGAGGCCGCGCAACACCTGGGCCCACAGCCAGAACGCCGGCGTGCTGCCGCGATCGCGGCAGCGCCCGAGCACGACGTGAAAGCCGGATCGGCGCGCTTCGTCCCCGAACACCTCGGTGAGCCGAGTCTTGCCGACGCCGGCCCGACCCGTCAGCAGCACGATGCGGGTTTCCCCTTGGAGAGTGGCGTCGCGGCTCGCCCGGAGTTCGGCTAGCGGGGTCTCGCGGCCCACGAAGTCGTCGGGCGGGGCGGCACCAGCCGTCGGCGTGGCAGCGCGCGCCTCCTGGCTCGTCTCTTCGTCGTCGACCTCGGCCGCCTCGGCCACGAAGCGGTAGCCGCGCCGGGCGAAGCTCTTCAGGCTCTGTCCCCTACCGGTGTCGCCGATGGCGCGGCGCGCCTGACTCACCGCACGGTTCAAGGAGCCCGGCGAGACGATCGTGTCGGGCCAGAGACGCTCCATCAGTTCGTCGAGCGGGACGACCCGGGAACGCTCCCGGACCAGCAGGGTCAGCAGCTCGAGCGGTTTGGGCTGGATCGAAACGGGTTCGCCGGCGCGCCGTAGCTCGCCCGCCGTCTCGTCCAGCTCGTAGACGCCAAACCGGAAACGCATGCCCACCGCTCTCGTCCGTCCGGGTCGCCGGCGCCTGCAGGGATCCCGAAACCTCGACCGCGACCCAGGATAGCGCCGGAGGGCTTGCTCCAAGGGGTCGTTTTTGATCGGTTTTTCGAGGGTTGGCCGAGATCAGGAATCGGTCATGAATCGGTCAAGTGCGCGGCGCGGACCTCCCCGATGTTCAGGCTCGCCATTTCGGCACACCGCATCGGAGGACACACCATGAAGCGATTCGCCGTTCTGCTCTACGGCACCACGAGCTACGCCATCTTCTTCGCCACCTTCCTGTACGCGATCGGGTTCCTGGCGAACGCGGTCGTTCCGAAGACGATCGACTCGGGCGCACCCGGATCCGTCCTCGGAGCCCTCGCCGTGAACTTCGCGCTGCTCGGCGTCTTCGCTCTGCAGCACAGCGTGATGGCGCGCATCGACTTCAAGCGCTGGTGGACCCGCTACGTGCCCCAGCCCGTCGAGCGTTCGACCTACGTGCTGGCTTCTTCCCTGGCAATGATCCTGCTCTTCGCCGCCTGGCAGCCGCTCCCCGGCGTGATCTTCAGCGTGGAGCATCCGATCGCGCGCGATCTGATCACGGGTCTGTTCTGCACCGGCGTGCTGCTGGTTCTGTACTCGACCTTCCTGATCGACCACTTCGATCTGTTCGGGTTGCGCCAGTCCTGGCTCTACTTCCGCGGCACCGAGTACAGCGACAAGAACTTCGTGACGCCTTCGCTCTACAAGTACGTGCGGCACCCGCTCTACGTGGGCTGGTTCATCACCTTCTGGGCGACTCCGGACATGACCTGGGGGCACCTCCTGATGGCGATCGGCACGACGTCGTACATCCTCGTCGCGATCGTCTTCGAGGAGCGTGACCTGCTGCGCCAGCTGGGCTCGGACTACCGACAATGGCGGGAGACGACGCCGATGTTCTTCCCGTCGCTGCGTGGCAAGCGTTCGCAGCCCGAGCGCGAAGTCGCGGCCTGACGGAACGCGAGTTCGCAGCCCGACGCCCGAATCGACCCCATCACGACACCCGATTCCCAGGAGAACCCGATGGAACCCCGAGAAGAAGCCACCTTGAACGCAGCGCGTGCCGAAGCCTTCGGGCAGCGCGTCCTCGACGACCTCAACAGCAGTGCCGTCGTCCTGATGATGTCGATCGGCCACCGCACCGGACTCTTCGACGTCATGTCGCGGATGACCGCCGCGACGAGCGCCGAGATCGCTCGGGCGGCCGGGCTGAGCGAGCGCTACGTCCGCGAGTGGCTCGGCGCGATGGTGACCGGCGAAGTCGTCGAATACGAGGCGGCCAGCGACCGCTACTTCCTGCCTCCCGAGCACGCGGCGTCGCTCACCCGCGAGGCGCGTCCGGGGAACATGGCGGTGACCTGCCAGTGGATTCCCCTGCTCGGGTCCGTCGAGGACGAGATCGTCGAGGTGTTCCAGCGCGGTGGTGGCGTTCCTTACGGCTCCTTCGAGCGTTTCCACGCGGTGATGGCCGAGGAGAGTGATCAGACGGTCGTGGCCGTGCTGACCGACGCGATCCTGCCCCTGGTTCCGGGCCTCGTCGAGGCGCTCGACTCGGGGATCGACGTGCTCGACGTCGGCTGCGGGAGCGGCCGCGCGTTGAACCACCTGGCCTCCACCTTCCCGAAGAGCCGCTTCCGCGGCTACGACTTCTCGGAAGAGGGCGTTGCGATCGCGAATCAGGCGGCGAAGGAACAGGGTCTCGACAACATCTCCTTCCACCGCCAGGACGCCGCCGCCCTCGAAGACGAGGAGCGCTTCGACCTGATCACCGCCTTCGATGCGATCCACGACCAGGCCCGTCCCGACCGCGTCCTGGCCGGAATCGCCCGAGCGCTGCGGCCGGAGGGCGTGTTCCTGATGCAGGACATCGCCGGTTCGAGTCGCGTCGATCAGGACGTGGACCACCCCGCGGCGCCGCTCCTCTACACGATCTCGTGCATGCACTGCATGACCGTGTCCCTGGCGAACGACGGGATGGGGCTGGGCGCCATGTGGGGTGCCGAGACGGCGGTCCGGATGCTGAACGAAGCGGGGTTCCGCGAGGTCGACGTGCGAAACCTGCCCCACGACGTGATGAACTACTACTACACCGCTCGCAAGTAGCCCCAGACGAACGAAGCTCCGTTAGAATGCGCCGGTCCACACGACGTGGGCCGGCGCGTTCGCGTTTCTGGCAGTGTGTGCCCGGTTTCGTCGATCGTCGTCGTGTGGTCCTTCGATCGGTGTTCTTCACGTGGGAGGTCCAGTGAGTCAGCGAACCTACTGGCAAGACAATCTGCGCCTGGTGGCGGTATGCCTCGTCATCTGGTTCGCGGTGTCCTTCGGCTGCGGTGTGCTCTGGCTCGACGCCCTCAACCGCATCGAGATCGGTGGCTTCCGTCTCGGCTTCTGGTTCGCCCAGCAGGGCAGCATCTACGTCTTCGTCGCCCTGATCTTCTTCTACGCCCGACGCATGACGGCGATCGACGCCGCCCACGGAGTGAGCGAAGACTGAATGGACCTCCAGACCCTCACCTACCTGGTGGTCGGGGCGACCTTCGTGCTCTACGTCGGGATCGCCTTCGCATCGAAAGCGTCGAGCACGGGCGAGTTCTACGTCGCCGGAAAGCACGTCCACCCGGTCGCGAATGGGATGGCGACGGCTGCCGATTGGATGTCGGCCGCCTCCTTCATCTCGATGGCGGGTTTGATCGCCTTCCTCGGGTACGACGGATCCGTCTACCTGATGGGCTGGACCGGCGGCTACGTCCTGTTGGCCCTGCTGCTCGCTCCCTACCTGCGCAAGTTCGGAAAGTTCACCGTCCCCGAGTTCATCGGCGACCGCTACGTGTCCCAGGCGGCCCGCGTCGTGGCGGTCGTGTGCCTGATCCTCATCTCCTTCACCTACGTGGCCGGCCAGATGCGCGGTGTCGGGATCGTGTTCTCGCGCTTCCTGAGCGTCGACATCACCACCGGTCTCGTGATCGGGATGGCGATCGTCTTCTTCTATGCCGTGCTCGGCGGGATGAAGGGCATCACCTACACGCAGGTCGCTCAGTACTGCGTCTTGATCTTCGCCTACACGGTTCCGGCGGTGTTCATCTCGCTCCAGGTGACCGGTGTGGCGCTTCCCCAGCTCGCGATGGGGAGCGAACTCAGCGATGGCAGCGGTTCTCTGCTCGCCAGGCTCGACCAGATCGTCACCGAGCTCGGCTTCGCGGCCTATACCTCGGGTACGAAGAGTCGCGTCGACGTCTTCTTCATCACGCTGGCGTTGATGATCGGCACGGCCGGTCTGCCCCACGTGATCGTGCGCTTCTTCACCGTGCCGCGGGTGCGCGACGCACGGTCTTCGGCCGGCTACGCGCTGCTCTTCATCGCCATCCTGTATACGACCGCGCCGGCGGTGGGCGCCCTGGCCCGGATGAACCTGACCCAGACGATCCAGACCGGGCCGGTGGGCGTCGCCGAGAGCAATCTGCCCTACGGCGAGCGGCCCGACTGGTTCAAGACCTGGGAGACGACGGGCCTTCTGCGCTTCGAGGACAAGAACGGGGACGGTCGCATCCAGTACTACGACGACGCGAACCCCGCGTTCGCCCCGCGCGCCGCAAGCTTCGGCTGGCGTGGCAACGAACTCGAGGTGGACCGGGACATCATGGTCCTGGCGACGCCCGAGATCGCCGGATTGCCGGACTGGGTGATCGCGCTGGTGGCGGCGGGCGGGATCGCCGCCGCGCTGTCGACCGCGGCGGGCCTGTTGCTCGTGATCTCGGCGGCGATCTCCCACGATCTACTGAAGGGCGTCTTCGCGCGCTCGATCAGCGAACGCCAGGAACTCATGGCCGGGCGGGCCAGCGCGGCCGTGGCGGTGCTGCTCGCGGGATACCTCGGCTACGACCCACCCGGATTCGTCGCCCAGGTGGTGGCACTCGCGTTCGGGCTCGCCGCGGCTTCGCTGTTCCCGGCCATCCTGCTCGGGATCTTCAGCATGCGCGTCAACAAGTACGGCGCGATCGCGGGCATGGTCACCGGGTTGTTGTTCACCATCGGCTACATCATCGCCTTCAAGGGCGTCGTGATGGAACCCTGGCTCCCGAACACCGCCGAGCACTGGTGGTTCGGCATTTCGCCCGAGGGCATCGGCGCACTTGCAGCGGGTTTGAACGTCGCGGTGGCGCTCGTGGTCAGCCACCTCACCCCGGCACCGCCCGACGAAGTGCGCGCATTGGTCGAACGGATTCGCACGCCTGCGTGACCCGCAGTCGTGGGGCATGCCCCCGCAAGCGACGTTGACGGTGCGTCGACGATTCGGAACGCTCCGCGCCCCTGTCCACAGTATGCTGTCAAGGGGATGAAGGGCCTGTCTGCTGGGCCCGGGTCTGAGGAACGCGCGCGGGGGCCTGCCGACGCGGCTTTGTCGGCTTCGGAGAGTCTCCGGGACGGGAGCGCTTCGCAGTGGTGGATCACCACGGGGAGAGCGGAGACACCGAAGTGCGTGGGGGCGCGCGCGACGTGGTGCCCTTCGCGCTCTGGCGTTCTCTGCCCTACGCCTTGCTCGCGCTGGCGGGTGTCTACGGCGGGCTCGCTGTATTCCATGGCGCGCATCTCGGGCGCAACGCCTACCCGGCCGCTGCGGCCGGCTGTGGATTCGTGGCTCTCGCCGCGGTCGTTGCGGCGATCTCCGCGCGGACCCGCCGGGAGGGGGAGCAGCACGTCCGTCGCTGGATCCTCGCCGCCGGACTCGTCAACGCACTGGCCACGGGATGGTTGTGCTGGGCGACCGGGGAACCCGGTTGGACCCCGTTCCTCGGGGTGATGGCGATCGCGAGTGCCTACTTTTTCTTCGAGCGGCGCGATCTCGCGGTGATCCTCGGGAGCATCGGGGTGGCCTTCGCCGCCGGTTTCTGGAGCCCCGCCGCCAAACCCGGTTGGGACCTCGCCGCGCTCCACCTCGGGGTCGCCCTCGTCGCGGCCGGGGTGTTGCGTTCGGCGCGACGCGTCCACCTTCATGAGTTCGGACGACTGCGTGAGGAGCGGGACCGTCGCGAACAGGAACTGCGCGACAGCGAAGCGCGTTGGCGGGGCTTCGCGGAGAACGCGCGCGATGTGATCGCGTTGCTCGACGAGGACGACCGGACCCTCTACGTGAATCCCCGCTTCTCGGAGATCTACCCGGTCGAGACCGGGAACCTGATGGGGCGCTCTCCCATCCCGGCGCTCGCGCAGGGCTCGCGTGCGGCGGGACGCGACGCGCTGGAGCGCTGGCGCGCCGGTTCGGACGAGGTGCATACGTTTCAGGTCGAGATCGGTGGGGAGAAGCGATGGATCGAGGTGGCGGCGGCACCGGTGCCCATCGCCGATGGGAACACGGGCATCCTGACGTTCTCACGCGACATCACCGACCGACTGGCGCTCGAGGAACGGCTGCGATCGGCACAGAAGGACGAGGGACTCGCCCTGATGGCCGCGGGCGTGGCCCATGACTTCAACAACCTCCTCGCCGTGGCCCTCGTCGAGACGGAGTTGGCGCAGCGGGAGTCGACGAATCCGGACGTCGATAGCCGTCTGCAGCGCGTGGAAGATGCACTGCTGCGCTCGCGTACGTTGACCCAGCAGCTCCTGGCGTACACGGGGTCGGCGGCCGCCGTACGCGAAGCTCTCGATCTCTCGGAGCACGTCGAGGAACTCTACCCGCTGATGCAGAGCTCGATTCCGGGCGGCGCGCGCCTGCGTTTCGATCTCTGCCGCGACCTCCCTGCGATCCAGGCCGACCCGACTCAGCTCCATCAGGCGCTGATGAACGTGGTGTGGAACGCGGCGGAGGCGAGTGCGGTTCCCGGTGGCCGTGTGCTGGTGCGGACCGGAGCCTCGTTCCTGTCCGAGGCCGACGTCGTGGAACTGCAACCGGCCGAGGAGCGTTTGCCCGGGCTCTATGCCTGGGTGGAGGTGCGCGACAACGGCCACGGCATCCCGGGCGAGTCGCAGCCCCGGATCTTCGATCCGTTCTACAGCACCCACGAGCCGGGGCGGGGGCTGGGTCTGGCGGCCGTGATCGGCATCGTGCGCGCCCACGCCGGTGGGATTCACGTCTCGAGCGTCGAAGGTCAGGGCAGTCTCTTCCGTATCTACCTGCCCGCCTTCGAGCGCCGAGGCGGCAAGCGCGCCGAGGCCCAGCCGGAAGGAGCGCGGCTGCTGCTGATTCACCCGGACGTCGCCCGGCGCTCGGTCCTGAAGCAGGCCGTCCGGGGCCTTGGCCATCGCACGCTGGAGGCCGACTCGCTCCGCGTGGGCATTGCGCGCCTACGCAACGAGGCGAAGCCGGCCGATCTCGTGCTGCTGGGCGGTGCGGGGCGCAGTCCCGAAGCGCTGCGCCGCGAGGTCGCCGACGTGCGGCGCGTCGCCCCCGACCTCCCGATCCTGATCGCAGGCGAGGACGCCCGAAAGCGGACAGACACGGGCGAACTCGAGGGGCTCGATCGGGTCGCGTGGCTGCCGAGCCCGCTCACGCCGATCGGACTCGCGAATGCGATCGACGCCCTGCTCTGGGGCGACGAACCCTAGCCGCGCCCTACTCGGGGGCGGGCAGACGGTCCGCTTCTTCCCGCAGCCGGTTCTTCGCGACCTTCTCGAGCGTGGCCGTCGGGAACGAATCCCGGAAGTAGACCGCGCGCGGCACCTTGAAGTCGGCGAGCTTCGACCGGCAGTGCTCGAGAAGCGCCTGCGCGTGTGCTTCGGGCTCCGGCGCGCCCGGCGCCTGGATCACGAACACCACCGGAACCTGGTCGAGCATCTCGTGTTGGCGGCCGACGACGGCGATGTCGGCGACTCCGCCGACTTCGCGGCAGCAGTCCTCCACCTCGCGGGCAGACACGTTCTCGCCGCCGACCTTCAGCGCGTCCTTGTCGCGGTCCTTGTAGAAGAAGTTGCCCGCTTCCCCGAGGACGACGCGGTCGCCCGTCTTGAACCAACCGTCCTCGGTGAACGACTTGCTCATGGCTTCTTCGTTGTCGTAGTACTCGAGGAAGAGCTGGACACCGCGGCGTCCGCGCACCCAGAGCTCGCCGATCTCGCCGGGCGGGCAGGGCGTCTCGGTCTCCGGGTCGACGATCATGAACTCGTACCCGGGCGTCGGCTTGCCCATCGATCCGTCCGGGTAGGTCTGGAAATAGTCGTTGCGGGTGGCGTGGATCACCGTCTCGGTCATGCCCCAGGAGGCGAGGATCCGCAGCTTCAACCAGCTCTCGAGCGCGGGCATGATCAAGCCGAAGATCCCGACCTTCAGCTTGTGCTCGGGGACGGGCTGGTTCGCAATCGCCTTGAAGACGAAGGGGATCAGCGAGATATGGGTGACGTCGTGCTTCACGACGACTTCCCAGAACCGGCTCGCCGAGAACTTCGGCTGGAGGACGATCGTCCCGCCTGCACCGAGCGTGCTCCAGAACGACCAGCTCTGCGCGTTGACGTGGAAGAACGGGAGATAGACGAGGTAGGTGTCGTCGCCGGTGATGTCGGCGTTGATCGGACCCATGCGGCTGGCCCAGAGCGCGTTGGCGTGGGTGTGGACGACGGCCTTCGGGCGCGACGTAGTGCCCGACGTGAACATGATGCCGGCCGGCGCCATCGGGTCGGCGGGCCGCTGCGCGAGGCCCTCGCCATTTCCCTGAAGTGCGGCGAAGGGTTCGTGGTTCGCTTCGACCTTCGTCTTCGGCGCCTCGCCCGAGTTGTCCGCCGTCACCACGAGCCACCCCAGATCCTTGGCGTTCTCCGCCACGAGGTCGGCGTACTGGGGCTGGGTGATCGCGCCGACGCAGCGCGTGTGTTCCACGAAGTACGCGATCTCGGCGCCGGCGCTCCGTGTGTTGGTCGTGACGCCGACGGCCCCGAGCCAGGCACAGGCGTACCAGGCGATCACCATCTCGGGACAGTTGTCCGAGTGGATCAGGACCTTCTCGCCCTTCGTCACGCCGCGGGCGGCGAGCCCGGCCGCGACGTCGCGGACCTCCGCTACGAACTCGGCGTAGCTCCAGCGACGCTCGGCGCCGTCGCGCGGCTCCCAGATGAGCACCGGGTGATCCGGCTTGTGCTCGGCCCAATGCGAGAGGAGCCAGGGAAGGTCCTGGCCGGCAAACTGAAAGGCGTCGACCGCATCGCGGTTCCACATGGTCGGGTGCTCCTGATCATCGATCCCCCGCAGAGAGCGGGGTATAGCCAATGCGCGCGCGCGCGGCGCCAACCCGTCGGCGGCGGGCCTGCTAGGCCTCGTCGAGCAGCCCCCGCAGCGCCATTGCCGCGGGGTTGTGCTTCCAGATCTCGTGATCGGCGGGCACGACTCCGCGTTCCACGGCCCGGTTCATCACGCGGACGACGATCGCCGTGTAGCGGAGTCCGCCCAGCACTTCGTAGAAGTGGGTGTCGCCGAGGTCGCGGCCTGCGAACCCGCAATAGAGGTCGCGTTGTTCTCCGCGGGTCGGCTCGCCCTCGAGGCGCGCGGTCCCCACGCTCTCGTGCATGGTCCGATCGAACATCAACCACCAGCCGAGGTCGAACTCGGCGGGCGCGATCGCGCTGTTCTCGAAGTCGGTGATGCAGACGGGACGGGCGTCGCGGAAGATGATGTTCCCGAGCCGCGCATCGCCCCAACTGAAACGGTTCTCGAGGCCCCTTGGCAGGCGCTCCCGCAGCCAGGCCACCCCCTCGTCGAAGACGGGCAGGGTGCGATCCCGGAGTTCGCTTCGGCCGAAGGCCTCCCAGAGGTCGAGCTGGCGCTCGATCCCGGGCGGGTGCGCCGGGTGGGCGAGCCAGCCGAGGCCGGCTTCGGTGGGGTCGAGGGTGTGGACCCTGGCGAGGATGCGCAGGCCCTCGGTGATCATCCGCCTGCGTGCGTCGGGGCTCGCGTCGAAGAAGAACCCCTGCTGGGTGTAGGGCGGGTTCTCGATCGTGACGTCGCCCCCGATGTACTCCATCGCAAAGAAGGGGGTCCCGAGGACGGACGCGTCCGCCTCGTAGCCGATCAAGCCCGCGAGAGGCGCGCAGTCGGTCTGCGCGAGGGCCTCCATCACGCGATATTGGATGTCGATCTCGACGTCGAGACCGGGCGCCTGCTGGGGATAGATGGCGGGCTCCGGATTCTCGAGCCGCAGCACCACCCGCTCGGCGTGGGGCGCGCCGCCGCGGGTGTACTCGATCGGGACGAAGATCGTCCGGGCGGAGAAACCCGACTTCGGGTTCTCGAACGCGTGCACCCGGAGATCGCCCACGTCGGGCCAGCGCTTCGCGAGCCAGGCTGCGAAGAGCGGACGCAGCTCGTCGTCGCTCGGCAGGCTCATCGTCCCGCCCGCAGCGCGCGGAAGAAGCGGGTGGCCGCGGGTGCGCTCCAGTTGTCGTGGTCCTCGCCCCAGCCGCGACCGCCGTCCCATTCCCACTCGGTCAGACAGTTCCAGGTGAACAGGTTGGGGTTGAGGTGCACGCCGATCTTGTTCACACAGCGGCCTTCGGCCTCGAAGGCGCGGCCGAGTTCGTCTTCGCCCCGCAGGCGCACGCGCGTCGGGGCATCGCGTTCCGCGCGCTCGAGCACGTCGCGACCGCCCTTGCCCGGCACCAGCTTCGCGTACTCCCCATCGCGCACGAGGTAGCCGTGGATCGGGATGCAGGCGTCGGCTTCGAACGCCATGGTGATGGCGTGAAACCCGTCGCCCTCCGAGGCGGTGGCGTAGCTGTAGCCCCCACGCGGTGCTCCCGAGTTCGACAGCGTGTCGCCGATCTGAGAGCGCGATCCCCAGGAGCGGTCCCGAAACCCGAAGGCGTCGACGGGCACGCTCTCGTCGTCGATTCGGATCGTCCCGGTGTAGCGACCCGGCTGATCGAGGTGGGACTCCGCCAGGTAGTTCGGCGGTTGCAGTGCGTCGAAGTGGAGGTCGATCTCGACGCGCTTCTCGTCCGGGTCGAGGTAGCGCAGTCGATAGCGCTTCAGGTCCTCGAGGCACTCGTAATGCAGCCCGCTCGGCAGGGAGAGGGCTTCGAGGCGCGCGTCGTCTGCGAGGGGGACGTGCCAGAGGTTCTTCGCGTAGAGGCAGTCCCAGAGTTCGGAGCCCGTGTCGTCCCACAGGAAGCAGGCGCTGGACGTGACGCCCTGGTTGCGCCGCAAGAACGGGTAGAGCTGGCCCGAGAGCTTGCGCTCGGGAACGGCGAAGGTGAACCAGCAGGTCTCGGTCCAGAACGGGTCGTCGTCGGGCGCCGGGTGGAATCGGTCGTCGGGGTGCGACATGGGGGGGCAGCGTACACGCCGCGCTCCTCGGGCTCCAAGCGAAAGGCGCTGCCCACCCCTCCGTGTCGCGTTCGAGACGAGGAGGGGTGGGCCCGAGGAGTTCTCCTCGGCGGCTCGCGGCTCAGTCGCCGTCGCCGAACTCGAAGCTCACCTTCGGCCGCACGAACTTGACGCTGATCTTGCGGGAGATCCCCGCGGTCCAGTGCTCGCCCACCAGGGGCAGCGAGACCGAGGGGGCGTTCGAAGCGATGGTCAGGCTCGCCCGATAGGTGTGGGTCTTCAGACGAATCCCGCCCACCGGCGCTCCTGCCCGGAACCCGAGATCGATCGTGCAACGGTCGCCCGGTGGCAGCGTGTTTCCCGAACAGGCGTCCGCGACGATCGCGAAGTTCGCGCGATCGAAGCCCGAGATCGAGAGGGCGGACACGCTGAGATCGGTGTCGCCGATGTTCTGCACCACGACGACCCGGTTGCCGATCGGCTGGTGGAGATCCCGGTAGACCCAGAACACTTCATAGGGATCCGTGTCGATCCCCGGGCCCTCGAAGACGGGCCCGAGGGTGACCGCCGTCGGGAGCGGGTGGGTCGTGCTCACGATCGGCGAGGCGCCGCTGCGCACGATCGACGCGCTGTCGGCCTCGTTTGCCGTCACCACAGCACCGCGGTGCCCGACCGCCAGGTCGAGCGGGTTGGCTCCGCTGCCGCCCGTGGAGACCGGCGCTTCGAGCTGATCGTTGCGGTAGCGCACCGCCTGGGAACGGCTCGCGTCCCCGACCCAGATCGGGTAGCCGTCGCGGTGCCGGCGCGGCTCGAACGCGACTCCGCCGGCCTCGGAGAAGGGCAGCGGCACGGTCTCGATCTTGTTGCCGTTGCCCGGGTCGAGCGTGGTCAGGATCACCTGGCCCCCGTCTTCGCCGCTGATGGCGATCGTGCCGTCGGGTCCCGCGGTCAGACCGCCCGGGTTGCTCGGCAGCGGCGCGCCACCGAAGTGGACCAGACTCGCGTTCCCCGAGTTCGGGTCGAACTCGGCGACTTCCCCGTTGTCGGCGACGACGTAGATGCGGTCGGCCCGCGCGCTGTAGTCGGCGTAGAGGGCGTCCTGCACCGGCAGGGTGTGCAAGGCCACGCTCGAGCAGAAGCAGTCCTTCGTGAGGTTCACGATGCAGGTGTGGATCGTCGGATCCTGCAGGTCGAGCTCGGCCAGGACCGAACCGCCCGACGTGTTGCTGGTCTGAAGCACGAAGAGTCGTTGCCCCATCGGCACGACGGCGTGGGAGAGAATGCCCTTCGGTGTGAACTTGAGGTCGACGCGCGCACCCTGATTGTCGGGTAGCTGGATCGTCGCCTCGTCCTCGGCCGCCACGTAGAGGAAGTCGCGCGAGACACCGGCGACCGCCCGCCTGGCGAAGCGGATGTCGACGGGGTCGCCGTTGGTTCTCCAGTCGGTCACCGCGGATCCGTCGGAGAGCCGGAACACGTCGATGCGTTTGTCTTCGACCGAGGTGACGTAGAAGTGTTGCTCTCCCTGGGCGGCGAACGCCAAGAGGCCCAGGGAGGCGAAGAGAAGCGTGAAGCGTTTCATGTGGTGTCCTCGCTTGGGAAGTCCCGTCCGAGGGCTTCGGTAGCCCGCGACGCAGCCGCCCCGCGTGAAGCACTTCACGCACCCCGGGCGATTCGCAACTGCTCGATTCGCGTGCACTTTTCGACGCTCCGAGGCTCCAGTTGGCGTGAGCCCGAAGCGCGATTGCGCGCGTCGGGCTTGCGAGGGTGCGGGCCAGGGACGAGAGTGAGCGTCATGCACGTAGCGGTCTTCGGCGCGACGGGATCCCTCGGCCACGAGTGCGTGAAGCAATCCCTCGAATCCGGGCACAAGGTGTCGGTGCTGGCGCGCGCGCCGGAGAAGCTGCCCGAGGCCTGGCTCTCGCGGGTGCGCGTCGTCGAGGGCGATGCGCTCGAAGAGGCGAACGTCGAAGCGGCCCTGTCCGAGGGCGTGGAGGCCGTGCTGTTCGCGATCGGCGTCGATCGCCACTCTCCGGAGGATCTCTGTACCACCGTGACCCGCCATCTGATCGCGACGATGCCGCGCATGGGCGTGCATCGACTGGTCTGGTGCGGCGGGGGGAGCACGCTGGTACCCGAGGATCGCGTGACGATCGGGGCGCGCTTCGTCGAGCTCTTCGCGCGAGTCTTCATGGGGCTGCGCCATCGGGACAAGGCCCATCAGTGGGACCTCTTGCGACGCCACCGCGAGATCGACTGGGTGGGCGTGCGACCTCTTCAGATGCGGCGGGGCGCGAAGCGTGCCGACTACCGCCTGGGTTTCGAGGCCTTCAGCGGTTTCTCCCACATCAGCTTCGCCGACTGCGCGCACGCGATGCTCGGCATGCTCGAGAGCGACACCTGGCTCCACAAGGCGCCCGTCATCCAGTACTGAGCGTGTTGCCACATTCGCTCGGCTCCGCCGACACCGATGGCGCGATGCTCTAGGATCCGCCCGTCTGCCACACACGGAGGCCGCGTTGGGAACCTATACGCTCTACGGAGCCGAGATCTCCTACTACTCGGGAAAGGCCCGCGCCTACCTTCGCTACAAGGAGATTCCGTTCGAGGAGGTCGCGTCGGGCCGCAACGAGTACCGGGACGTGATCCTGCCCCGCGTGGGCTGGCCGGTGATTCCGATCCTGGTGACGCCCGACGACGAGACCCTGCAGGACACCAGCGACATCATCGACCACCTGGAGACGGTGTTTCCCGAGGCGCCCGTGTTTCCCGAGGGTCCGCGTCAGCGAAGCGTCGCGTTGCTGCTCGAGGTGTACGGCGACGAGTGGCTGAAGCTTCCGGCGATGCACTACCGCTGGAACCACAACACCGACTGGATCATTCCCCAGTTCGGAGCGCTCTCGGCACCCGACGCCGACGCGGCGACCCAGCGGGAGATCGGCGAGAAGACCTGCAAGCCGTTCCGCGGCTCGCTGCCGGTGCTCGGGGTCGACGCCACCACGATCCCTGCGATCGAGGCGAGCTACGAGGCGCTGCTCGGTGAACTCGACGCGCACTTCGCCGAGCACGAGTTCCTGTTCGGATCGCGGCCCTCGATCGGCGACTACGGCCTGATCGGTCCTCTCTACGCGCACCAATACCATGACCCGGCTTCCGGAGCGCTGATGGAACGCCTCGCGCCGCGGGTGGTGGCCTGGGTGAAGCGGATGATGGACCCGAAGCCGAAGGCCGGAACCTTCCTCCCCCGCGACGAAGTCCCGGCGACGCTCCTCCCCGTCATCGAGCGCATGTTGCGCGAGCAGCGACCGGTCCTCGACGCGACCGTCGCCGCGCTGGGCGACTGGGCGGCGGCGAACCCGGGCGCCAGCGAGGTCCCCCGCGCCATCGGCATGCACGGGTTCGCGCTCGGCGCAGCCGAAGGCACACCGGTGCGCGGCGAGCGCGCGATCTTCCCCTTCGAGCAGTGGATGTGGCAGCGCCCCTGGGATCACTTCCAGGGGCTGGACGCCGATGCGCAGCAGTCCGTCCGCGACCTGCTCGGCCGGGTCGGTGCGCCCGACTGGCTCGACGCCACGATCCCGTGTCGCCTGACGCGACGGGACTTCAAGCTGGTTCGCGCCTGAGGGATCGCGCCCCGGCGGATCAGAACCGGTTGGGTTCGATCAGCACCTTCTCGCCCGTGGCCTGGCGCCCGTAGGCGCGCATCACGTCCACGTCGAGGGCCTCGCGCAGCGAGACCCGCTTCGTGTAGTGGCTCGCGAAGGTGGTCTTGATCTCGGTGGCGACGCGCGCGTAGAGCGGCATCGCGTCCGCGCCGATCTTCGCCAGGAAGTTCGGGAGCAGCCAGCCGCCGATCCCCCAGGCCATCCCGAACCCGCGGCTGAGCCGCGTCTCGCTCGTGTCGAGACCCCCGTAGACGTAGACCTGCTTGTGGGTGGTCGAGCCGTACTGGGAGTGGCCGGTCGCGTTTCGGTTCAGCGCGCCTTCCATCGCGGTGAGGATCTGACTCGTCAGCGTCCCGCCGCCCGTGGCGTCGAACGCCAGGGTGGCGCCGGTGTCGGCGAGGGCGTCCACGAGATCCTTCATGAACGAGTCACGGCTCGAGTCGCAGACGTACTTCGCACCCAGGCCGCGCAGGAGTTCGGCCTGCTCCGGGCGCCGCACGATGTTCACCAGGTCGATGCCGTCGGCGATGCAGATCTTCTGGAGCATCTGGCCGAGGTTCGAGGCGGCAGCGGTGTGCACGAGAGCGGTGTGCCCCTCGCGGCGCATGGTCTCGACCATGCCGAGGGCGGTGAGCGGGTTCACGAAACACGACGCGCCCTCGGCGGCCGTGGTGCCCTCGGCGAGCGGAATGCACTGCGCGGCCGGCAGGCAGCGGTACTCGCCGTACATCTCCCCGCCGAAGGCGCCGACCGTCTTTCCGATCAGCCCCTGGGCGGCCTCCGACGACCCGGCCGCCACGACCTCGCCCGCCCCTTCGTTGCCCACGCCGATGGCCTTGTCCGTGCGACCGCCCAGGCCTCGCAGCATCGCGGCGGGGATGTCGGCCTGGACCTCGGGCGCGTCGGCGCTGCCGGTGGCGCGCAGGCTTTCCTTGTCGGCGCCGGTGAGCAGCACGCCGAGGTCCGACGGATTGATCGGCGATGCCTCGACGCGGATCAGCACTTCGTGCTCCCGCGGTTCGGGGAGCGGCTGGGTGTCGATCGAGAGCGTGAGGGTGCCGTCGGCACCCACGCGTGACACGATGCGGCGGTACTCGCTGGGGAGGGTCATGGGGGTCTCCTGGTGGGCGCAGTGGTGGAGGTTCGCGGTCGGGCTTCGCTCAGCCGAGCGAATCGAGTGCGGCATTGAAGCGCGCGCTGGGTCGCATGGCGCCTGAGGCGCGCTCGGGATCGGGCATGTAGTAGCCACCGACGTCCATCGGCGGCCCCTGCACGGCGTTCAGCTCCTCGACGATAGCGGCCTCGTCGGCGGCCAGGCGCTTCGCCAGCGGCGCGAAGCGCGCCGCGAGGTCGGCATCCTCGGTCTGGGCGGCGAGCGCCTGGGCCCAGTAGAGCGCGAGGTAGAACTGGCTGCCGCGGTTGTCGAGTTCGTTGACCTTCCGCGACGGCGACTTCGCGTTGTCGAGCAGCTTCCCGGTGGCGGCGTCCAGGGCGGTGCCCATGATGCGCGCACCCGGGTTGCCCGTAGCGTCGGCCAGGTGTTCGAGGCTGACCGCCAGCGCCAGGAACTCGCCGAGCGAGTCCCACCGCAGGTGGTTCTCCTTCTGGAACTGCTGAACGTGCTTCGGTGCCGAACCGCCGGCGCCGGTCTCGAAGAGGCCGCCCCCGTTCATCAGCGGGACGATCGAGAGCATCTTCGCGCTGGTGCCGAGCTCGAGGATCGGGAAGAGGTCGGTGAGGTAGTCGCGCAGCACGTTGCCGGTGACCGAGATGGTGTCCTTGCCCTCGCGGATGCGCTCGAGCGAGTACCGCGCGGCGTCCACCGGCGCGAGGATCTCCACGGTCAGGCCGCTGGTGTCGTGATCCTCGAGGTAGCGCTTCACCTTGGGGATCAGCTCGGCGTCGTGGGCGCGCGTCTCGTCGAGCCAGAAGACGGCCGGGGCGCCGGTGGCCCGTGCGCGGCTGACCGCGAGCTTGACCCAGTCTTGGATCGGCAGGTCCTTCACCTGGCACATGCGCCAGATGTCGCCCGCTTCGACGCTGTGCTCGAGCAGCGCGTTGCCACTCTCGTCGACCACGCGAACCGTGCCGGCCGCGGCCAGCTCGAAGGTCTTGTCGTGCGAGCCGTACTCCTCGGCCTTCTGGGCCATCAGCCCGACGTTGGGGACCGAACCCATCGTGGACGGATCGAAGGCGCCGTGCTGCTTGCAGAAGTCGATGGTGGCCTGGTAGATGCCGGCGTAGCTGCTGTCCGGGATCACCGCCTTCGCGTCCTGCTGCTCGCCCGCCGAGTCCCACATCTGCCCGGAAGTGCGGATCATCGCCGGCATCGAGGCGTCGATGATGATGTCGCTCGGCACGTGCAGGTTGGTGATGCCGCGGTCCGAATCGACCATCGCGAGGCCGGGGCGCTTGGCGTAGACCGCCTCGATGTCGGCTTCGACGGCGGCGCGCTGTTCGGGCGTAGCGCCTTCGAGCGCGGCCAGGACGTTGCCCAGCCCGTTGTTCGGGTTGGCGCCGAGTTCCTGGAGAAGTGCGCCGTGCTTCTCGAAGACGTCGGCGTAGAAGACCTCGACACAGTGGCCGAAGATGATCGGGTCCGAGACCTTCATCATCGTCGCCTTCATGTGCAGCGAGAACAGGATGCCCTGTTGCTTCGCGTCTTCGACCTGGGCCTCGAGGAACTCCCGCAAGGCGCGTGCACTCATGAAGGTGGAATCGACCACCTCGCCCGCCTGCACGGGCACCGCGTCCTTCAGCACCGTGGTCGTGCCGTCGGTCGCCACGTGCTCGATGCGCAGGTTCCCGGCCTTCGCGATCGTCGTCGAACGTTCGTTCGAACGGAAATCGCCGCCGCTCATGTGCGCGACGTGGGTTCTCGAGTCGGCGGACCAGGCGCCCATCGAGTGCGGGTGCTTGCGCGCGTAGCTCTTCACCGAGGCCGGCGCGCGTCGGTCCGAGTTGCCCTCGCGCAGCACGGGGTTCACGGCGCTGCCCTTCACCTTGTCGTAGCGGGCGCGGATCTCTTCCTCTTCCGGTGAGCTCGGGTCGTCCGGATAGTCGGGCAGGTCGTAGCCCTTCTCCTGCAGCTCGCGGATCGCGGCCTTCATCTGGGGCACCGACGCACTGATGTTCGGCAGCTTGATGATGTTGGCTTCCGGGTGCTGGGTGAGCGCGCCCAGCTCGGCGAGGTCGTCGCTCTGGCGCTGGGTGTCGGTCATGCGCTCGGGGAACACCGCGAGCAGGCGTCCGGCGAGCGAGATGTCGCGCGTCTCGACCGCGACCCCGCAGACCCCGGCAAAAGTCTGGATGATCGGCAGGAACGAGAACGTGGCGAGGGCGGGGGCTTCGTCGGTGAAGGTGTAGATGATCTTCGCGCTGGGTTGGCTCATGGTGTCCTTCGTCGGCGAGGGTTGGAAGGGTGGAAGGGGAGAAAGGCGGATGACGAGACGGGGCGCGCGCCTGCGAGGCGGCCAAGAATAGGCAAAGACGGCGCGGCGTGGGGCGCCGGGCAGGCTCGATCACCCCGGACCGGGTCGGGCGCGCTAGGCCAGCAGCGCGTCGCTCTCGTGGTCGCGGATCGCCTGGCAGGCGCGAGAACACATCGCCATGAACATGTCGTTCCCGCGCTCGGTGGGCTCCACCGCAATCGAGCCCAGCACGGTGACCAGGGGTCCCTGAAAGAGGCCGTGCCGGTAGTCCTCGAGGCAGGCGTCGGCGTCGTAGCCCCCGACGCCCAGCTTCGCGAGTTCGTCCCGGTAGGCTGCCAGCAAAGCACCCTCGTGGGTGCGACGCAGCTCCGGGGGGAAGCTGTTGCCCAGGAAATACGCGACGTCGCGGCCCGGCGAGCCCCAGGCCACGGTCTGCCAGTCGACGGTGGCGACCGGCGCGCCGCCCGCGTCCGTGGCGAAGAGGAGGTTGTCGAGCCGGTAGTCCCCGTGGACCAGCGCGCGGCGGCCCGGCGAATCGAGGAGCCAGCGTTCGCATCCGGCGGCGAAGCGACGCAGGACGGGCGCGTCGTCCGGGTGCATGCGGTCGGCGTACCGCTCGATGAAGGTCTCGGTACTCGCGATGAGGATCTGGGACATCATCGCCGCGACCTCGGGGCTGGCCGAACCGACCCAGTCGGCGTTCTCGAGCGCGCCCCCCGCCCAGCTCGGCGCATGGAGCCCGGCGAGGTTGCGCAGCGCGATCTCGGCCTCGGCGACCGAGGCGCCGCGGATCTGGTCGCCCTGCTCACACGGCGCCAGGTCTTCGAGCACCAACACGAAGCCGTCGTTCTCGGGGCTGATGTCGGCGTGCAGGCAGCGCGGCGTGCGGATCGCGAGCTGGGAGGCGAGCTGTTGGTAGAAGTTGACCTCGGTGAGGTAGGCGCCCGACGCGCCCGACTGCCGACTGGTGGGGTTCGAGGCGGGCACCTTCACCACGAGAGTGGTCGGCGCGCCGGGCACGGCCGCGGCGTAGTCGAGCTGGAGCCGGTAGTTGTCGGCCATCTGGCCGGTCCCGACCGGGGTATACGTGAAACCGCGCAGCTCCACGTCGAAGCCCGCGTGACGCAGGACCGCTGCGACCCAATCGGTGGGGATCGCCTGGGGCTCGTCGTAGAGCGGAAGGTCGGGAACGCGCATCGCTTCGTGCCGGCTAGCGGGCCGGGTCGAGGAACTCCTTGAAGCCGTAGCGCTCGTGGGGCCCCAGGCAGATCTGTTCGAGGACGCCGATGCCTTCCTGGCCACCGCAGCGGGCGCGCACGACCTGCTGGATGTGCTGGTTCTCGAGGGCCATCTCGTCGATGTCGTCGAGCTTCCACTTCTCGCCGCCGACGGCGAGCTCGCCCTTCCACTGTCCGTGGCCCCATTCGGGGTGGGAGTAGCCGATGCCCTTCATGCGGAAGGGCAGCACTGCCTCGAGCTCGATCTCGTTCACCGCGCCGCTGACCTCGGTCTTGGTGACCACGGCGCGTCGCGCGCGGCGCGTGCCGGGCAGGTACTCGATGTCGTGGGTGACGGCGCGCAAGGGCAGGGCGTCGGGATCCTCGATCCCCGGAATCCGTGCCGGGTCGGCGTAGGTGGGCAGGACCATCCCGTCCCAGTGCCAGCAGATGCCGTAGCCGTTCTCGAACACGCCCGCGTGGGTGCAGCGGTCGGGCCAGTGCAGCGGCGCCCATAGGAAGAACACCTGCGGCATCTGGTTCGGCGGCGCCCCGCCCGGATCGCGGTCGCCGACCGGGCGAATGCCCCAGCTGCGGTCCTTCGTCCCGTAGGTCGTCGACGGATCGACGCGGAGGGTCTTGCCTTCGTAGCGGAGCTCGCCCTGCCAGAAGCCGAACTGGTTGAAACGCGTGGCTTCCATGTGGGTGCGGTTCGGGGCGAGGTTGCGCTGATGTCCCTCGGCGAAGTTCGCCGTGCGCGGGATCCAGAGCAGCTCGCCTGCGATCCCGGTCTCGTTGTCGTCGACGACGATCCGCAGCGATTTCATCGGCTCCAGGATCTCGATGCGGAAGGGCCCGATGTCGATCTCGTCCCGCTGCTGGGGAGCGCGGCGCGAGCAGTGGAAGGCGTGCTGCTCTCCGTCGATCACGAGCGAGAGGCCGCCGTCCATGATCCCCAGGTTGGGATAGAGCGCGGCGCCGATGCCGATGTAGAAGGCACCGTCCCGGTCATAGCCGTTGAACCAGTAGCGGTCGTAGGCGTTGCGATCGCTGGTGGCGGGCACGGCGATCGGGTGGGTGGTCTGGTGGATCGGGTAGTCGTCGAACTTCGAGAGCATGGCGCCTCCTCGTGGCGCGCGTGCGCCGCCGGGGAATCTAGGCGCCTCCTCGACCCATCGCCCGCGCGACCCGCGCGAGCAGCTTCTTCTGGCGCGCGAGGTTCTCCGGATCGAGCAGACGCCCCTCGGCCATGCGGGAGAAGGCGCGCTCGGACAGGAAGTACCCCGTGACCAGATGGAACATGGCGAGGACCCGGATCGCCGCCTCGCTGCGGTCCTCGCCCGAGGCACCGGCGGGGGGCGCAGCCGCCAGCCCCTGGGCGAAGAGCCGATCGAGCCAGGCATCGACCAGCGGCGCCGCCTCTCCGGCCTGGCCCTGGAGCGCCTGCTGGAAGAACGCGGGGAGACGGGGATGTTCGGCGAGCAGGTCCATCATGCGCCCGGGCAGGCTGGCGGCCGGGATGGTGTGCGCGGCTTCGAGGGCGTCGGCCATCGGCTGCAGGGCGCGGTCGAGCACGGCGGCGTAGAGCGCGCGCTTCCCCGCGAAGTAGTTGTAGAGGCCGGGCTCGCGGATCCCGGCTTCCGCCGCGATCTCGCGCAGCGAAACACCGTCGAAGCCGCGTTCGGCAAAGCCCGCCTCGGCGGCGTCGAGGATCCGCGTGCGGGTGCGCTCGCCCTTGGTCCCGCGTCGTGAGGGCGGGGGGCCGGGGTCTCGGGTTCCGCGGGCCACGAAGCCTCCTTGTCCAAAATATTATCACATGATAATTTTTATGGGGTCGCCCGAGGGCGACGCCGCTCTCCGTGCCCGACGGAGTTCCTGGAGGAGGAGGCGCATGGCCCCGCGAGTCGCCGACGTCGTCAACGCCGATGCCACCCTGATCCAGCGCAGCGCCTGGAGTGATCCCGACCTCTACGCGCTCGAGAAGGTGGCGATCTTCGGGAAGAGCTGGCTCTTCCTCGCCCACGACTCCCAGATCCCCGAGCCGGGCGACTTCGTCCAGGCCTACATGTGCGAAACCCCGGTGATCGTCGTGCGCGGGCGCGATGGACGCGTGCACGCCCACGTGAACAGCTGCACGCATCGGGGGCTGCCCGTGTGTCGCGCCGATCGGGGGAACACGGCGAAGTTCATCTGCCCCTACCACAACTGGACGTACTCGATCGAAGGCAAGCTCCAGGCGATTCCCCAGGCGCGACATCTGCAGCACGCGCCGGACAAGAGCACCCTCGGGTTGAAGGCCGTGCCGCGTCTCGAGAGCTGGAACGGGATGTGGTTCGGGTGTTTCGACCCCGAGGTGGTGTCGCTGGCGGACTACCTCGGCGACATGCGCTGGTACCTCGACGCCTTCTTCGGACGCTTCGCGGAGGGCGTCGAGTTCGTGGGCTCGCCCCAGCGCTGGGTGATCGACGCGAACTGGAAGCTCCCGGTCGAGAACCAGCTCGGCGACGTCAATCACGGGCCGTTCCTCCACGCCGCCGTGATTCCGCCCGAGGCCAACGCCGAGGTCTTCGAGCGCGGCGTCAGCGCCGTTGCCGAGCCCGGACACGGGGCCACCTTCCGCTGGATGCCCGAGGACGCGCCGGTCGAGAGTGTGGCCTGGGGCTTCGAGGGCATGGCCTCCCTGCTGGCACCCGAGGTGCACGACTACCTGCGCGAGATCCAGGCGCGCGCCGCCGAGCGCGTCGGCCCGGCGCGCGCGCGCATGAAGGGCCTGACCTACGGCGTGTTTCCCAACCTCTCGTTCCTGTGGTCGAACACGGCCTTCAAGGTGTCCCACCCGCGTGGACCGGGGCGGGTCGAGTACTGGTCGTGGTCGGTGGTTCCGGCCGACGCGCCCGAGGCCTTCAAGAAGATCCTGCGCGGCAACCACACGGCGTTCTTCGGCGCCGGCGGCATCCTCGAACAGGAGGACTCGGAGGCCTGGATGCAGCAGTACGTCGGCAGTCGCATCGACTTCGCGGAGGACCGGCCGTACTACTACGGGCTCGGCCTCGGCGAGGAGAAACCCCACCCCGAGCTGCCCGGGCTCGTGAGCGTGACGGCGAACGAGTTCTACGCGCGCCACTTCTTCCTGCGCTGGCGGGACGCCCTGCTCGAGGCCGAACGAGATCGCGAAGCCGAGCGAGACCGCGATGCCGGCTGAGGGTGTCACCCCCGAGCTCCAGCTGCGCGTGGAGCAGTGGTACTACCGGGAAGCCCGGCTCCTCGACGGGCGCGAGTACCAGAAGTGGCTCGCCCTGTGCGCACCGGACATCCGCTACGTGGTGCCGGGGCGCGGCAACCCGCTGGTCGACAACGCGGAGCAGGGGCAGGAGTCGATGCTCTCGGTGGAACGCGAGCTCGAGGGCATCGAGTCGGATGGGCTCCCGATCCGCGACGAGACGCTGCCCTACCTGATGCTTCGCGTCGAACGCAGCTACAAGCCCAACGCCTGGTCCGAGAACCCGCCCGCGCGCACGCGCCGGCTGGTCGGAAACGTCGAGATCCTCGGACGCGAAGGCGATCGGCTCTCGATCGTGAGCGCCTTCCATCTCTATTACACCCGCCCAGGGAGCGCCGACTTCCTCTACGCCGGTCAGCGCCGCGACGTGCTGGTGGCCGACGCCGAAAGTGACTACCGGATCGCGCGTCGCGAAGTGGTGCTCGACCTGGCCGAGATCCGCTATCCCACGCTCGGTCTGTTCTTCTAGCTCGCTCGGTCCCGCATCGGATGGGCTGCTCACGGAGTTCCGCACATGCACGTGACTGCGACGATGGGTGCCGACGTGCCGCTGGCCGACGTCGCGGCCCACGCCCGCCGCGTCGAGGCCCTCGGATACGATCGACTCTCGGTGCCCGAGGCACGGCACGATGGCCTGCTCGCCAGTCATGCGGCGCTCCTGGCCACCGAGTCGCTCCAGATCGGGACCGGTGTGCTCGTGGCCTTCGCACGCAGCCCGATGCTCGTGGCCCAGGGCGCGTGGGATCTCCACGCCTGCTCCGGCGGGCGCTTCGAACTCGGCCTCGGCACCCAGATCAAGGCGAACATCCAGGGGCGCTTCGGCATGCCGTGGAGCGCGCCGGCCGCGCGCATGCGCGACTTCGTCGGGGCGGTCCGCGCCTGCTTCGACGCGTTCCAGAACGGCGCGCCCCTGCAATTCGAGAGCGAGAGCTATCGACTCGACCGGCTGCAGCCCTTCTTCAACCCCGGTCCCCTGCCGAGTGGGCCGCCGGCGATCCTGCTCGGTGCGGTCGGTCCGGTCATGACGCGCACCGCGGGGGAGGTCGCTGACGCGATTCAGACCCACCCGACCAACAGCGAGGCGCGCTACCTGCGCGAGGTGATGCGCCCGCGGCTCGACGAAGGTCAGAAGCGCGCGGGCCGCGCCGAGCGCGTCGAGATCGCGGCGGGTCCCTTGATCGCGACGGGTCCGGACGCCGATACGGTGGCGCGCGAACGTCGGAAGGCGCGCGAGACGCTGGTCTTCACCTTGAGCACGCCGGCGTACTGGCCGGCCCTCGAGCACCACGGCTGGAAGGCGGTCGGCGAAACCCTGCGCGACTACACGCGCGAAGGGCGCTGGGCGGAGATGGATGGCGTGCTGCCCGAGGAGGTGGTCGAAGCGTTCGTGCCGACGGCAACGTACGCCGAGATCGCCGATCGCGTGCTCGCGCAGTACGGCGGCACCTGCGAGCGCATCCTGTTCCCGGTTCCCGAGGATCCGGCCCAGGACGCTGCCGCGCGCGAAGCGATCCGCGCGCTGCGCGCCGGCTGAGCGCTACTCGGCGGACTCGCTCTCCTGGTAGCGCGGCGTGATGGCGATCCGGCGGATCGTCTCACGCGACGCGAGCGCGTTCACGACTTCCGCGGCGACGCTCTCGGCGTCCATCATGCGCCCGTACATGTAGCCCTCGGCGCTCCAGCGCTCGACGATGTGAGCGAGCTTCGCCGGGTCGAGCCCGACGCCGAACTCGCTCAGCGCGTCGCCGATCGCCATCGTCGTGAACGACACGCGTCGGTGCTCGCCCTGCCAGGCCTGGACGAGGGTCTCGAGGGCCACCTTGCTCACGACGTAGGTGGCCTGCTCGGGTCGTGGCGGTCGATCGTCGATCACGATCGAGGACATAACGACGGCTTTGCCCGCACTCGCGTCGAGGTGGGCGATGGCCGAGTTCAGGACGAGGGACGCACCGATCAGATTGGTGTCGAGGACTTCGCGCCAGGTCGCGGCGTCGATCTCCTCGATCGGACAGAAGGACGAGATCCCCGGCGCGTAGACCACGGCGTCGAGGCGCCCGAAGGCCTCGACGGTCCGCGCGACGGCGGCGCGACAGGACGATTCGTCGCGCACGTCGCACACGACGGCGAGGTGCTTCTCGCCGGCGGCCCGCGCCGCGGCCTCGATCCGGTCACGACGGCGTGCAGCAAAGCAGGTGTGCGCACCCTCGGCCGCGATCGCCTGGGCCGCGGCGAGACCCAGTCCCGACGAGGCACCGACGACCAGCACCCGGCGGTCGGTGAGGCGGTCCACCCCGGTTCAGTTCCCGAAGTCGGAAGCGCTGTGCTTTGCCATGACCTCGAGAAACCACTGGGGGTACTGGCTCACGAACTTGTTCACGTCCCAGTAGTCGCTCCACAGCGAGATCTTGCCGTCCCGCATCTCGTGGAGCGTCACGAACTTGTGGGCCGCGGTCTCGCCCGTCTTGAAGGTCCAGGTTTCGGTGTGATCCAGGAACACGACGTCGCCATCGATGGCGAGGTGGTGCAACACCTGGTCCTGCCGTTCGAGGTGATCGAAGGCGATGCGCAGCCGCTTCTCGACGTTCTCGGGGCCACGCGCGCCCGGATCGTCGGTGGGAACGTCCTGGTAGAAGATCTCGGGATGCAGACAGGACTTCATCTCCGCCCAGTCCATGCGGCCCAGGGCGGCCCACATGCGTTCCACGGTCTCACGGGTGGCTTCTTTCGACACGGGTCCTCCGAGGCCGGCCAGGCTAGCTCAGGGCTGGCGCCGACACCGGATGGCTAGCGCGTTCAGGGAGCCGGAGCGGCGGGAACCGAGCCCTGACCGAGGATGTGCGTGTACAGGAACTCGATCGGACGATCCTGTTCGGGGACCGGCGCCTTCGAGGTCACCACCACGACGAGATCCATGCTCGGGACGAGGAAGAGGTATTGGCCCTGGAAGCCCTCGGCGGAGATCACGCCATCGCCGTTCGGCGCGTCGCCGGGCGCCAGGGATCGGATCCACCACAGGTAGCCGTAGCCGGATGCGCTCTCGGTCGGGCGCTCGAGGCGGACCTGGCGAGACGTGGAACGCGCGACCCAGGAAGCCGGGACGACCTGGCGACCCTCCCAACGGCCCCCTTGGAGGTAGAGCTGGCCGACCTTCGCGACGTCGCGGGGGCGCATCCAGAGTCCTCCACCCGTGTGCGGGTGCCCCTCGCGGTTGCGAAACCAGCGCACGTTTGAGATCCCGAGCGGGCCGAACAGGTACTTCTCGGCGAACGCATCGGCGTGCAGGCCGCTGCGCGCGTGCAGAATGCTCGACAAGAGAATCACGCCGCCACTGTCGTACTGGAAGTGGGTGCCCGGATCGCGAAGCATCGGCAGGTCGAGGTAATAGCGGGGCCAGCCCGAGGCCATTTGGTTGAGTCGCGAGTGGGGCGAGTCGAAGCCCCGCTCGTGGTAGCCGGTGCCGCTACGCATCGTCAGAAGATGCTCGATCGTGATGCTGCGCTTGCGCGCATCGTCGAAGCGGAGCGTCGGGTGGAAGGGTTCGAGGACGTCCACGACGGATTCGTCGAGGGAGAGGAGCCCACGTTCGACGGCGATCCCGATCAGCGCCGAGGTCACCGTCTTCGTGACCGATTGGAGGTGTTGGAGATCGTCCGGCGAGACCCCAGCCGCGTATTCCTCGACGGCGAGACGGCCGTGCCGCGCGACCAGCAGCGAACGAACGTAGGGGAGACGGCCTTCGCGCAGATCGCGGACCAGCGCATCGAGCCCCTGCGCGTCCAGCTCGAGCTGGGCGGGGGTCGAGCGGGGCCACTCGTCCGCGCACGCGGGGGCGGTGAGCGCCACGCAGGCGAGCAGGGCGCAGGCGCGAGCCAGGACGCGCGGCGGGGAAGGGGAGGCCGAGGGCAATGGCGGTCCGGGGGTAGGGGGAAGAACGCCACGTCGCCGAGACGGACTCGACGCGGGCATCCAAGTTATCGGTGGCCCCGAATGCGCTCTTCAGTACACCGCGGGGGCGAACCCCACGCGCACTACAGCGAACCGCAACTGTCGCTCAGCCGCGCGCAACTCCGGGGGCAGCGATGTGCATCTCCGGGCCCGGGCGGCCCGGGGACGTCCCTAGGTCCAGCAGGCTACGGTGCGCCCCATCGTCTCGCGGTCGAAGAGGGCCTGGATCTCGCGCGGGATCGCGTCGAAGTCCGCGGTCCTGCCGAGTACCGGGTTGAGCTGGCCCGCCGCGAACCCCTCGAGGATGCGCGCGTGGATGCCGTCTCCGACCGAGCGCGGGCAGAAGTTCCAACCCATGCCTTTCTTCATCACGGGGATCAGCGGCTCGGGCGCATACGCGAGCAGGACACCGCAGAGTCGGAAGTTCCCGGTGGCGATGCGCCGGGGCACGAGGGAGGGGGCGTCGGCGACCGACTTGTCCGAGGCGAACCCGATCATCACGTAGCGCCCGTGGTAGGCGAGACTCTTCATCGAACCATCCAGGACGGCCTCGCCCACGCCGTCGAAGACGACGTCGACACCGCGTCCGGCCGTTTCGGCGAGCACGACCTCGGTGAAGTCCTCCTCGCGGTAACGCACGGTCACGTCGGCACCGAGGCGCTTTGCGAACGCGGCCTTCGCCTCGGATCCCACCGTGGCGATCACCCGGGCACCCGCCTGCCTCGCGATCTGCACGGCAGCCGCGCCCGTCCCCCCGGCGGCCGCGTGGATCAAGACGGTCTCGCCGGCCTGCAGCTCGGCGCGGTCCCAGAGCCCGAGACCCGCCAGGTGGAACGGGAAGAAGAAGGCGCCGGCCTCGGGTCCTTCGATCGCGTCGGGCACATCGAAGGCGGACACGGCGGGGCAGATCGCGAACTCGGCCCAGCCCCCGGTCGCCTGCTTCGTCATCGCGACGACGCGGCGGCCGGCCCAGTCTTCGACGCCCTCGCCTCCGCGCTCGACGATGCCCTGGACCTCCATTCCCGGCACCAGCGGGAGCTCGGGCGTCACCATCATGTTGCCGCCGGTGATCCGCTCCATGTCGTTCAGGTTGAGCGGGAGCGCCTGGGTCCGGACCAGCAGTTCCCCCGGTCCCGGATCGGGCACGGGAATGTCGTCGCATTGCAACACCGCTTCGGGTTGCCCCCAAGAATGGGTACGCCAGGCACGCATCAGGATCGCGCTCCTTCCTTCGCTCCGAGTTGTTCGAGGGCCTCGTCGACGGCGACGACCGGCGTGTAGCCGAGCTCGTTGCGGGCGCGCTCGTCGCGCAGGGTGCAGGTGCAGCGGAGGAGTCCGGCGGCGTGTCGGGTGAGCGGAGGTTCCGAGGAGAGGCCCAGGATGCGCCAGGTCGACTCGATCGCGGCGGCGAGTGGACCGACGAGCCAACCGGGAACCGACCGCGACGGGAGCGTGACGCCCGCGGTGGCCATCAGGCGCGGCAGGAAGTCGGCGAAGCGGTGGTTCTCTCCGTCGGTCACGAAGTAGGCGCGGCCGCCTTCGCCGCGTTCGAGCGCCAGTTCTGTGGCGTGGACGAGGTTGGCGATGTGGGTGGTGGAGGTTTCGGCCTGCCCGCCGTCGATCCAGGTGAACGCACCCTTCTCGACCATCTCCTTCACCGATGGAACGAGGGTGGTGTCGCCGGGGCCCCAGACGAAGCGCGGGCGCAGTGCGAGGGTCGTGAACGCCTCGGTATTCGCGGCGAGCACGCGGCGCTCGGCTTCTGCCTTGGTTTCCGAGTAGAGGATCGGCGTGCGTTCCGGGTAGGGATGGGTCTCGTCGACGTCGACGAGATCCTGTCCGTACCAGAGCACCGCCTCGGTGCTCATGTGCACGAAGCGGCGCGCGCCGGCGCGGGACGCGGCGGCGAGCAGCCGCGTGGTGCCCTCGACGTTCGCCTCCCAGAAATCCTCGCGAGAGCCCCAGGGCTCGACATAGGCCGCGCAGTGGACCGTGACGTCGTGCTCGGGCAGCGTGCCCGGATCGCCGAGATCGCCGCGGCAGGGTTCGGCTCCGCGCGCTTCGAGGCTGCGGTCGCTTCGCTCCGAGCGGGACAGTCCGATCACGCGGTGCTCGCGGGACAGCCGCTCGGCGATGGCGCCGCCGATGAAGCCCGAGCCGCCAGTCAAGAAGATTGTCGCCATCGCGCACGCCTCGCCGCAGGTGTCGAAGGCGCCCAGCCTAGCGGAAGGCGGGCACCACCCGAAGCGAATCCGTGGGAGGCGCTAGCTACACAGCGACTGGGACGCCTCGATGCGCTCTTCACACATCGCGAGGATGTCGTCCAGCTGTGCCGGATCGAGCGCGAGTGCCTCCCAACCCCAGATCTGGGTGGGGTCGAGCGCCTCGATGGGGGTATGCCGGCCCGAGCCGAGCCGCGACAGACAGGCAGTCGTGACGCTGACCAGTGCGGTCAACCGCACCACGGCGGCCGGGGCGTCCGGCGGCTCCGGGTCGTGGTGATGGGCGATCACGGCGACGAGGCTCTCGGGGAGTTCCCAACGCCGTGCCACCTCGGCCCCGAGCTCGGTGTGGTCGAAACCGAACTGCTCGCGCTCGGCGACCGAGAACCGCGCGTTCTCCTCGCGCACCCGCGTGACGACGGACTCGTACTCTTCGCGGTGACTGTTGGCGAGCGCGGCCTTGCCGATGTCGTGCAAGAGGCCCGCGGTGAACGCCTCGTCCTGATCCACGCCGCCGACCTGCTTCGCCAGCGCGGAGCACACGGGCCCGGCCGCCGCCGAGTGGGTCCAGAGCAGCTGCTCCATCGTTCCGAACTCGGCGTACGCCGCGCGCATGGCCGACGCCATGATCAGGTTCTTGACCGTGCGGCTTCCCAGCAGCGAGAGCGCCTGCTCGAGGCCGCGGATCTCGGTCGCGAAGCTGTAGAGCGACGAGTTCGACACCTTGAGGACTCGCGCCGACAGGGCGGCGTCCTGTTCGATCAGGACCCGCACGTCGTCGAGGGTCGCCTCCGGATCTTCGATCGCCTCGATCACCTCCGAGGCGATCTTGGGAATGGTCGGAAGATCGCCCGAAGCCCGGTCGAGATAGTTCGCCAACGGTTCTGTCGCCATGTCCCCATCCTGCACGATTGCTTGCAGGGCTTCCTTCGGAGACATCTCCAGCTGGATTGAGCCGAGATCTACACCCGACCGTCATACGCGTACGCGCTTTCCCGGGGAGTCTCTCGCCGTTTCCCTCGTCTACGGCGGCACGACGCAACCCGCGCGCATCTCGAGTTGCAAACCGAGCGCTGTCGCGTTCAGGGGGCCCGGTTCATGGCCGATGCAGCTCCTAACGCCAGCCCTCGGCGTACGGAAGGGGTGGTGCGTTTCGGTGGCAGAAGGGGCTCCGAAGAAGACACAGCGACTCGGCGATCTCCTCGTCGGGGCCGGGTTGGTCACCGATGACCAGCTCAAGATCGCTCTGGCCGAACAGGCCCGGACCGGGAGCAAGCTCGGCCAGATTCTGGTCGATCTCGGGATCGCGAGCGACGAGGCGATCAGTCAGGCCGTCGCTTCCCAGAACGGGGTCGAGCACTACGACCTCGAGCGGGTGACCTTCGAGCCGGCGGCGGTGCGCTGTGTTCCCGAGGGCGTCGCGCGGCGTCACATCCTCGTTCCGATCAGCCTGAACAAGGACAAGCTCCTCGTCGCCATGGCGAATCCCGCCGACATCATGGCGATCGACGAGATCGAGCGGACCAGCGACCTCTACGTCGAGTCGGCGTCCGCGAGCCGTTCCCAGATCCTGCGCGCCCTCGACCGCGTCTATTCGAGTGGTGCACGCAACGAGTCGGCGCTCGAGGCCGCCATCCGGCGGGCGACCGCCGACCACGATGACAGCGACGATGCGGCCTCCGAAGGCGGGGTGATCGGCCTGGTCGAGGAGATCCTCGCGATCTCCTTCCGGAAGGAGGCGACCGACCTCCATCTCGAGCCCGATACCCACGTGGTGCGCGTGCGCTTCCGGATCGACGGGGAGCTCGTGCCGGGCCCGACCCTGGTGGCCAGCCTGCTCCAACCCATCGTCGCCCGGATCAAGATCCTGGCCGGCCTCGACATCTCGGAGAAGCGGCTTCCCCAGGACGGGAAGATCCGCTTCCCGTATCAGAACCGCTCGATCGACCTGCGTGTCTCCACCTTCCCGTGCATCGAAGGCGAGAGCGTGGTGATCCGGATTCTCGATCGGAACCGCCAGAAGCTCGGACTCGTCGACATCGGTCTGTCCGAATCCCAGGTGGAGACGCTCACGGAAGCGACGCGACGGCCGAACGGACTCGTGCTCGCCGCGGGCCCTACGGGCAGCGGCAAGACGACCACGCTCTATGCGCTGCTGCGCGCGATGGATACCGC
This sequence comes from Myxococcota bacterium, assembly GCA_039030075.1. Taxonomy (NCBI): domain Bacteria; kingdom Pseudomonadati; phylum Myxococcota; species Myxococcota bacterium. The sequence continues at coordinate 113,395 of JBCCEW010000009.1, forward strand.
GACGCGGAAGGTGGTCACCCTCGAAGATCCGGTCGAGTACGAGCTGCCCCTGTCGGCCCAGTGCCAGATCAACGAAAAGGCGGGGCTCACCTTCGCGTCGGGTCTGCGGGCGATCCTGCGCCACGACCCGGACGTGATCCTGGTCGGCGAGATGCGCGACCAGGAGACCTGCCAGATGGCGTTCCGCGCCTCGCTGACGGGTCACCTCGTGCTCTCCACGATCCACACCAACGACTCGCTGCGCAGCGTGTCGCGACTCGTCGACATCGGCGTCGCGCCGTTCATGATCGCGAGCTGTCTGGCGGCGGTGAGCGCCCAGCGTCTGGTGCGCCTGGTTTGCGGTCACTGCAAGGAGGAGTACGTCCCCCAGGAGCACGAGCTCGAGGCGGCCGGCATCCCGGTGGGAACGCCCGGCACCTTCGTGCGCGGCGCCGGCTGTGATCGCTGCCACGAAACCGGCATGCGCGGACGCGAGGCCCTCTTCGAGGTGCTGCGCGTGACGCCTGCGGTCGCTGCGGTGATCGGCGCGGGCGGCCGCATCGACGAACTCGAGAGCGTGGCGTCGAGCGAGGGTCTCGTGACCTTCCGCGAACAGGCCCAGCGAAGTGCCCTGGCCGGGCGACTTCCCCTCGAAGAAGTCGCTCGCGTGACGGCGGAGTACTGAGATGCCGCGGTACCAGTTCGAAGCGCGCGGTGCCGGAGGGGCCGTGGTGAGGGGCGTCGAGTTCGCGCCCGACGAGCTCTCCCTCGACCGGATGCTCGCCGACAGCGATCTCCTGCTGATCCGGGCGACTCACAAACCCGCGCGAGAAGGGCGGGGTTCGTCGACGCGCGCCCTGATCGACTTCTGTTACCACCTCGCGATCGTCTCCGAGTCGGGGATCCCGCTGATCCAGGGGCTGCGCGATCTCTCGGAAGGCGATCACCCGATGCAGACGGTGATCGCCGACGTCGCGCGTCGGGTCGAATCGGGCGAGACCCTCTCGGCCTCACTCGCCGAGCACCCCGCCGAGTTCCCCGAGCTGATGGTGGGTCTCGTGCGCGCGGGCGAAGAGAGCGGAACGCTGGACCGCGTCCTTCACGACCTCGCGAAGCACCTGGAGTGGCGCGAGGACCTGGCGCGGCAGATCCGCGTCGCCTCGATGTACCCCGCGCTCGTGGTCGTCGGGATCTGCGGGCTCGGTTTCGTGCTGGGCGCCTTCGTGCTGCCCCAGTTCCTGAAGATCTTCGACGAGCTCGGCGCGACCCTGCCGCCCACCACGCGGGCGCTGGTCTTCCTCCACGCGTTCTTTCGCGACTACTGGTGGCTGGCCTTCGGGGGGCTCGCCGGTCTGGGCTTCGGCGGGTGGCTCGCGCTCAAGAATCCGGTGATTCGCCACCGCTTCGACCAGACCGTGCTGCGCCTGCCCCTGCTCGGGAAGCTCGCGTTGATGATCGATATGTCGCGCTTCGCGCACAATCTGGGGACGCTCCTCGCATCGGGGATGCCGATCTTGCGTGCCCTGGCGATGGTCGAGGACGTGGTCTCGAACCGCGCGATCCGCGACGCGTTGGCGCGGGGCCGCGATCGGGTCGAGCAAGGCGCCACGCTGACGGACGCGCTCGGTCGCAGTGACATCCTGCCGCCGCTGGTGATGCGGATGCTGTCGGTGGGCGAGGTCTCCGGACGTCTCGACGAATCCCTCGAACGGGTGGCCAGCTACTACGACCGGGAGGTTCCGGCGATCGTCGAACGCGCGATCGCCGTCTTCAACATGGTGGCGCTGCTCGCGCTGGGCGCCGCGCTCGTGACGATCGCCCTGTCGATCTTCGCTCCGCTCTACCAGGCGATGGGAGAGCTCAGTGAGGTCTGATCTGCGCGCGCGGCGTGTCCTGGGCTTCTCGCTCCTCGAGATGCTCGTGGCCCTGGTGCTCCTGTCGGTGCTGGCCGGGGCAACGGCGCCGCTCGCGCTCACCCACATTCGCAACCAGCGTCTGCGCACCACCCTGGATCGCATGACGCGGGTCGTGGTCGGCATGGCCGGCGATCCCCAGCGGGCGTCCCACGGCTATCTCGGCGACATGGGCGCGCTTCCGGCGGTCCTCGACGATCTCAACGCGCGCGGGGCAGCGCCCTTCTACGCGATCGATCCGAACGACGGCGTGGGCGCGGGCTACAACGGTCCCTACGTGGTCCAGGCCGGCGCTGCCGGTGCCGAGTTCGTGGACGCCTGGGGCACGGGCTTTGGCTACGTCGCGGGTACCGCGCAGGTCACCAGTGCCGGTCCCGACCGCCAGTTCGGAACGGCCGACGATCTCGCGATGCCGGGCGACGCGCCCGTGACCAGTGGCTCGGTGACCGTGAACCTGACCGGCGTCCCGAACGACGGCAGTCCCGAGTGCGTGCTCGGCGAGGACGACGCGAACGTCTTCGTGTCGCGGTCCGTCGCCGGGACCCGGAACGAACTGCAGATCGCGGGCCCGGTCGGGTCGGGCGGCCCGTTCGTCGGCACGGGTCTGCACAACGGTCTGCACGGTCTGCGCGTGACGGGGCAGGGCGACTTCGCGGGCGCCTCGGTGCGCGACGTCATCGAAGTGCGCAGCGGCGCGGTCCAACGTCGGGTCACTCTGATCCAGCCGACCGGCCTACCGGCGGGGTGTTGAGCATGGCGCGGCTTCCCATCTCGATGCCGAGTCTCTGGCCCCGCTACGTCGCGCTCGATCTGCGACCGGATGCGGTGGCCTGGGCCGAAGCCCGCTACGCCTTCGGCGGTTTCCGTCTCGCCGCCTGCGGCGAGGAGCCGCGCGCCGAGGGCGAACGCCCGCCGGATCTGATCGCGCGGGTGGTGAAGCAACTCGACCTCGCGCGCGCCCATGTTCGCGTACCGATCCGGCACCCGGAGCTGCGCATCCAGCGCATCGAGCTTCCCGATCTCTCCGATCGCGACGCGCGGGGCGTGGCCGCCCGCCGCAGCGCCGAACTCGCCGAGGGCCTCGGCGAGCCCGGGATCGCCGCCTACGCGCTCTCGTCCCAGCGCACGGATCGCTCGGCCTGGATGGTGGGCCTGCCCGAGGAGTTCGTGCGCTTCGCCGAGGGCCAGTGGGAAACGCTGGGCCTGGAGGTCGCAGCCTTCGACACCCTGCAGCTCGCGCTCGGCTCGGTCTCGCATTGGATGCCGCCGCCGCCCGAAGGCGAGCTGCGCGCGCTCTTCGACATCGGTCCTGCCCATGCGACATGCGTGTTCGCGGATGCGGAAGGCTGGATCTTCCACCGCGACATCTCATTGAAACTGATCACCGAGGTCGGGGTCGACGGCCACGATCGTGGCGATGCGTCGGAACGGATCCTCACCGAGCTCCGGCGCACCTTCCAATACGTCGAGACCGAGCTGCGGCTGGGAACCGTGGGCGAGGTCGTGATCTCGGGCGGTCGTGAAGATCTCTACGAGCTGGTGGAGCCGCTGACCCTCGAGCTGGGCAGAGAGACCCGGATGCTCGGGGAGGTGGTCGCCGAGGGCCCCGCCGCCGGCGCGTCCCCCGGGCTCGCCGTCGTGCTCGGTGCGGTGGCCGGCTGCGCGTCGCCGCGCGGCGGGAACCTGTTGCCGAGAGAGGTGGCCCACGCCCGGCGCAGCCAGCGCCTCGAGCGACGGCTCGGCGCGTCCGTGCTCTGGCTCGGCTGCCTGGCGCTCGCCGGTCTCGCCTACGTGTGGATGAACCTCTCGAGCCTCTCCGACGCCAGCGCGCAGATGGAGTCGGCGTGGGCGGCGCTCGCCGGCGAACGGGCAGCGGTGGAGCGCACCGAAGCCGCGCGAGGCCGGGCGACCTCGGTCGCCGAGGCGCTCGATGCACTCGAGGGTGCCGATCCTCCCTGGCCCCAGGCACTCGATGCGATCGGCGTCCTGCTCCCCGAAGACGCGCTGCTCCTGCGCTTGTCCGCGCGACGCGACGCCGCCGACGCCTGGGTGGCGAGCCTCGACGTCGAGTTCCGCGGCGCCGACATGGCCGAGGCCGCATCGGAGGTCTCGAACTTCGCTGCGCGTCTCACCGACTCGCCGCTGTGGGCGGTGCGGACGCTCGAACGCACCACGGCGCCGCCCGCCGGCGAGCCCGAAGCGGGCGCACGCGTGCACTTCCGCCTCGAGGCGGCCCTGGCCCCCGACGCGGGGCACGGCCTTTCGCTCGATGGCTGGGGGAATCGCGATGGCTGATCGCGCGATCGCACTCACGGGCCGGAACCCGGTCTGGATCGGCGGCGTCTTCGTTCTCGGTGCGGTCGCCGCGTTGCTGTGGCTCGGTCCCGGCGTCACTTCCGTCGACCGTGCGCGCGACGATCTCGCGGGGAAGGAAGATCGCTTCGCCCAGTGGGAGCGCGAGCGGGAAGCCGGCACCGCGATCAGCGACGCGGATCGCGAGAGTTGGGCGCTGCGCTTCGAACGGGTCCGCGCCTTCGGGGAAGACGTCGCCGACGACGCCTCGTTGATGGCGCGAGTCGCCGAGCGGTTGCGGGCACCGAGTGTGCGCGGCGTCGAGGTCGTGCGCACGAGCAGCGCGGCCGACGAGGAGGAGGACGAGGCCGAGGAGCCGCTGCGGCTCTACTCGAGCAGCGGCGACGAGGGCATCGAGCTCCGCCGGGTTCCGCTCCGGGTGAAGTTCGTCGCCGACTACCAGGATCTGAAGCGCATCCTCGACAACCTCACCGCCGGCGCGAACCGCGGGGTGCGCGTTCGCCACCTCGACGTCGAACGCAGCTTTCCGGACGTACGCGTCGAGCTCGAGATCGACATCTGGAAGCGCTCGGAGATCGCGTCGTGATCGACAAGAAGTGGATCGCGCTGTTGGGCATCGCCGCCATCGCGGTCGGCGTGCAGAACTACCTGTTCTTCACGAGCGGACCCGACATGGGTGGCGTGGACGACGACGAGGAAGAAGAGGATTTCATCGACTTCGGAGAGGGCGAAGGAGAGTCCCCCGCAGCCGCGAAGCCGCCTCCGCCGGTGGGGAACGCGACGGCGGCTGCGTGGATGGCGCTCCAGCCCGGCCCGATGCGCAGCCCGTTCCTGACACTCGGTGAGGCCGCGCTTCGCGATGCCGAGCGTCCCCTCGAGATGCGCGTGGGAGGCGTCCTCTTCGGGCCGACGCGACGCGTGGCCTGGATCGACGGCCGCCCACACAGCGAGCACGACTGGGTGGGTGAGCACCGGATCGAACGCATCGGACCCGAGAGCGTGTGGCTCCGGGTCGGAGACGAGCTGATGGAAGTCGCGGTATCCCCCGCCGCTCCCCCGACGGAACTCGAGGAAGAGGAAGAGAACGGTGACGGATAGGTCTTGCCGATTGACGTGGCTCCTGGTCGCGTTCCTGGGGTGCGCGACGACGGGTCCCGAACCCGAAGTGGCCTCGACGGAAGCACCCGAAGCGGCGCCGAGCCCGGTCGAGCCGCCCGGATTCTCGCCGCGGACGGTGACGATTCCGGACGAAGCGCCCCGACCGCCGGCGTTTCGGCTGCTCGAGGAGCGCCGGTTCTCGTTGAACGTCCAGGACGCGCCGCTCCGTGGCGTGCTGTTGGGCCTGGGTCGCGACAGCGCGTTCAACACGGTGGTCGAGCCGGGCGTCGTCGGCAGCGTGACGGCCGACTTCGAAGACGTCTCGCTGCGCGAGATCCTCGACCAGCTGCTGCGCCCGCGCGGTTACCGCTACGTCCTCGAGGGCAACATCCTGCGCGTGTACCGCACCGAGCGGGGCACCCGCATCTACAAGGTCGACTACCCGAACTACTCCCGGAGCGGCAGCTCGGATCTCACCATCTCCGGCGCCATCGCGGCCCAACCCCAGGTCGGGGAGGGCGGCGGCAGCACCTCCGCCGCGGAGGACACCAGTACTTCGGGCGTGCAGACGACTCAGGTCCTCGACTTCTGGAAGGAGGTCGAAGAAGGCCTGCGCGGCATCGTCTTCGGTTCGATCGACGGCGAAGAGGATGCAGACGAGGAAGACGCCGTCCCGGACGCGGTCGACGTGCCGGATCGCAGCGTCGTGGTCGCGCGTCAGGCAGGCTTGATCACGGTCACGGCCGAGCCCGAGGTCCTGCGCGACGTCGAACACTATCTGCGCGAGGTCTCGCTCTCGACCGAGCGCCAGGTGCTGATCGACGTGCAGATCCTCGAGATCGATCTCGGCGACGACCTGTCGCTCGGCGTCGACTGGGACGTGGCCGTCGGCCTCGGCCGCAACGTCGATGGCAGCATCGGGCGAGGCGCGGGCCTCGACCCGGCGTTCCTCGCTCAGGACCTGGCCCCGGCGCTGCTGAATGGCGGCTTCATGTTCGGGATCGTGCACGAGGAGTTCAGCGCCGCCGTGAACGCGATCGCCGACCAGCGCGACGTGCGCGTCGTGTCGACACCCCGACTCGCAACGCTCAACAACCACAAGGCACTGATCAAGGTCGTTCGCAACGAGATCTTCTTCATCGCCGAGGTGAACGCCGAGGTCGTCGACCAGGTGGGTGTCGCCCAGGTCACCGAGTTCACCCCCCAGATCGTGCCCGTGGGGGTCACCCTCGACATCACGCCGCAGATCTCGGACGACGATCGCATCACGATGCATCTGCACCCGAGCATCTCGGAGATCGTGGACATCGTGACCCAGCCGTCGGGAAGCCCCCTGCTGGATGCGACGGGCAGCCTGCCGGTCATCGATCTGCGCGAGACGGACACGGTCATGCGCGTCGACGACGGCTCCACGATCCTGATCGGGGGCCTGATTCAGAGCCGCGAGATCGAGCGCCAGGCGAAGGTGCCGGTGTTCGGCGACATCCCCTGGCTCGGCCAGGCGTTCCGCCAGTCCAATGTGGAACACGAGCGCACCGAGCTCGTGATCCTCGTGACGCCGCGGATCCTGGACGCCCCGATGATCAGTCGCCTGCGCGACAACGCCCGCGACTCCTTCGCGGTGCTCGAAGCGCTGCGCGAGCGACGCCTCGCGGAAGGCCCGTGGTGGAGGCGTCCGATCGGCGAGTCCTACGGAGTGGAGTTCGATGATGTCCTGCCTTAGTCGATGCGTGGCGTGTCTCGTGCTGGCCTTGTCGCCGGCTGTGATGGCGGGGGCCGTCGAGCGCGAGCGGGTCCGCCTCGATTCCCTCGAGCGGAGCGAGGCCGACTTCAAGCTCGGCGTCGCCGCCCAGCGGCGCGGTCACCTCGATGCGGCCGCGGAGGCCTATGCGAAGGCGGTCGAGCGCGACCCGTCCTTCGTCGAAGCCATGGTGAACCTCGCGCGCGTTCGCGCCGCCGAGGGACGCTTCGACCAGGCGGACGAGTGGCTCGATCGCGCGTCGCTCGTGCGGGACGACTATCCGGACATCGCGGCGGCACGCGGCCTGGTCGCCCTCGGGCGCGGCGACGCGAAGCTCGCGGTGAGTGAGTTGACCCGGGCGCGCGTGGTGGAACCCGACGACGTCGAGGTGCTCATCAACCTCGGCGCTGCGCTGATCGAGGCGGGCCTCTGGCTCGAGGCGATCGGGCATCTCGATCGCGCCGCGCGCCTCGACACCACCCGCAGTGCGGCGGTGTTGAACCTCGCGCTCGCCCACGATCACCGCGGCGACGCGGCCCGCGCCGCCTTCCACTACCGCCGCTACCTCGACCTCGTGTCGCCGGGTGACCCGGAGCGCGAGGCGGTCGAGGCGCGTCTGGAACGACTCGCCGGGCGTGTTCCGCACGCCGTCAAGGCAAAGGCCCCGCCCGAGGAAGCCTCGGAAGGAAACACCCCCCCCGACATCAACCCAACGAGGACCGCCGGCAGATAGCTCTGGCGCGAAAACGAAGGAACAGGAGTACGAAGATGCAATCCTTGAACGCAGCGCCCGAGCGTCACCGCGCGGGTTTCACGCTGATCGAGATCCTGGTGGGTGTCGCCATCCTGGCGATCCTGTCGGCGGCGCTCACGCCGCTCGTGATCAAGTACGTGAACGACGGACGGCGCGCCCGCGCGCTCTCCGACAGTCAGATCCTCGGGCAGGCCATCCGGGCCTTCAATCTCGATACCGGGATCTGGCCGGTCAGCAGTGACGGCAACATCAACGACGGCGGCGAGGTCTCGCGGCTCGTAGGTCTGCCCGCCGGCTTCGGAGGCGCGGACATCCCGAACGGCGCCAACGTGGCGACGGGTGACGACAACTGGGACGGCGGCGGTTCGGGCGGAGCCGCCCAGCCGATCGAGGATCACCTGATCTTCAATCGAACGGCGACCGTCGACCCGCTCTATCCGGTGAGCGCTTCGCCCCCGCAGCCGCCGGGCTGGAACGGTCCCTACCTGGATCGGGTGCCGCTCGATCCCTGGGGTCGCCCGTTCGTGTGCAACGTCCGGTACCTCCAGAACGCGAACGTCAACGGCACCACCCAGGCCGAGCGCGACCAGCACGCGGTCTGGTGTCTGTCGGCGGGCCCGAACGGCGTCTGGGAGACCGCGTTCGACGACGGCACCGAGATCGAGAACAACCCGGGCGGCGACGACATCGGCGCCGTGATCCAGGGCAACCGCAACCGCAACTAGCGGTCTCAGCAGATGGCGGGCCGTGCCCCGCCATCTCGGCACGCTCGTTGGGGGATCCGTGCGGCGTGCGTTCGGCATCGTGCCGGGCGCACGTCGCAGGGGTCCGGCCGACTAGCGCGGCTCGCAGACGAAGACGGGAATGTTGCGCTTGGTCCGCGCCTGATAGTCCTCGAAGGGCGGGTAGTACTTCACGCAGGTCGGCCACACCTCGGCCTTCTCGGCGTCGTCGACCTCACGTGCCCGCAAGGGCATCACCTGGCTCTTGTACTGCACCTCGATCTCGGGGTGCGCGCGCAGGTTGTTCGCCCAGACCGGCTCCTTCGGAGCGCCGCCCTGGGACGCCACCACGATCACGCCATCGTTGTGGGGGACGTACATCAGCGGGACGGTACGGGGCTCGCCGCTCTTCGCGCCCGTCATGTTCACCAGCATGACGTCGTAGCCCTGGAACTTGCCCATGATGCGACCCGAGGTCCATCGGTACATGCGGACGTTCAAGTTCGAGTAGGGCTTGATGAAGCGCCGCAGGGTCTTGAACTCGCGTTCGGTCATCTCGCCTTGGGCCATGCTGCCTCCTCGTGTGGCGCGCCAGTGTATCCGAAGGCGTGGGGGCTGCGGGTCGCATCGAGCCGCGCTCGTTCGACGAGCGACGGCAATCCACTAGCGATCGGGCTCGACGAAGGAGCGCCCGGCGCGGAAGTCGTCGGCTCGCGCCTCGATTTCCTGGGCCTGCGCGGTATTCCCGGCGTCGCGGGCGCGCTGCGCTGCGCGTTCGCTCCAGACGAGCGCCTCCTCGAACGCGCCGCCCGCGGCGAGGGCCGTTGCCAGGGTGTCCAGCTGGTGGGCGGGCGCTTCCCCGCCGTCACCGACCAGCGCGCGCGCCAGGGTGAGCGCCTGTTCCGGGTCGCGGTCCGCCGGGTCGGGTGCGGTCGCGAGCAGCCAGGCCAGGTTGTTGCGATTGCCCGCGCTGCGCGGCGCGATCTCCAGCAGTGCTCGCCGGTAGCCGATGGCCGGTCGAAACGCGCGCTTCGCCTCGGCGTCCTTCGCGAGCACGTCGAGCACCCGCGCCTGGCGGGGGTCGAGGGCGTGGGAGCGCGTGAAGGCGGCGAGCCCCGCTTCGCGGTCTCCGGCCCGCAGCAACGCCGCTCCGAGTCGCGCCTGGTTGCGCGCATGCGCGGGATCGATCTCCACGGCCCGTTGCAGACTCGCGAGCGCGCCCGCCGGGTCGTCGCGCTTCCGCAGGTGGGAGGCCTTCGTCTCGTAGTAGGTTCGCACCGCGAAGCGGGCGTAGTCGGGGTCGAGGGAGAACGCGTGCTCGTAGTGGGCTTCGGCGGCTTCCAGCGCGAGGGTGCGGGCCTGAATCGAGCCGAGACCGATGTGGGCGCGCGGGTGATCGGGGGACACGGCGATCACCCGGTTCCACATGGCAATGCCGTCGCGCCAGTGGTCGACCTGCCGAACGCTCGTGAGCGCGAGGGCGGCGACCGCGGCGACGCCCGCGGCTCCGAGCAGCGTGGACCGGTTCCATCTCGCGGCCGCGTCGGCGAGGGGCCAGGTGCAGGCGACGGTCAGGCCGATCAGTGGCAGGTACATGTAGCGGTCCGCCGAGGCCTGTTCGCCCACCTGGACGAGGCCGAGGGTCGGCACGAGCATGCCGCCGAACCACAGCCAGCCCATCCAGAACGCGGGCACCCGTCGCTGCAGCGCCGCGCCGAGCAGCGTGAGCGCGGCGAGCACGAGCAGGGCGCTGCCCCATTCGAACAGGGAAGGGCGACCTTCTGTCGGCAGCGGGTAGAACGCGGCGAGGTTCGCAGGCCAGAAGGTATGGAAGAGATAGGACCCGTAGGCATGGATCGCGGTGGCCACCCGATCGAAGCCGCCGCGTTCGGCGCCGAAGGCCATGGCGCCCGTGTCGCGTTGGACGAAGTAGGTGACGATCGAAGCGGCGATCACCAACGCGAAGAGCGGGAGCTTCTCTCGAACCGCGGCGCCGTCGAGTCGACGCAGGGGCCAGTAGTCCAGCAGCAGCAGCACGCAGGGCAGCGTGACGGTGGTCGGCTTCGAGAGCAGCGCACCCGCGACCCCGGCGACGACGAGCGCGTAGCGCCCGGAGCTCGGTACGCGCGCATAGCGCGCGTACGCCAGCAGCGTGGCGTTGAAGAACAAGCCCGATACCACGCCCTTGCGCTCGGAGATCCAGGCGACGGTCTCCACGTGCAGCGGATGGACGGCGAACACCGCCGCGACGAAGGCGCTGCGCCAAGGCGCGTTCGTCAGGGCCAACATCGCGAAGAACAGCAGTAGGCTCGAGGCCGCGTGCAACACGAGGCTCGTGGTGTGATGACCGCCCGCGTCGTCGCCGAACCACGCGTGATCGAACTGGTGGGAGTGCGCGGTCAGGGGCATCCAGTTCGAGATCAGCGAGCGGGTCCAGGCGTTCTCGATGGCCTCGCCCAGCGAGGCGACCTGAAGGTCGGGGTTGAGCTGGATGCCGCCGAGATCGTCCAGATCGGCGAAGCCGTGGTCGCGGATCGCGCCCAGCGATGCCACGCACAGCACGGCCAGGCCCGCGGCGAGGGCCGGCACGAGCCAGACAGGACGTGCGGGGTTGGGAGCGGCCGGGTCCGCGGGCATCGCCGGCGAAGACTAGGCCCCGACCGGCCGCGATGCGCGGGGTTTCCGGCCGCTGCGAGAAGTGTCAGGCGCAGCAAGGGGTTAGCGCGACCCTTGCCGGTCTCCGCCGGAAGGCGGACTTCGAGTCACCTTGAGAGGCCCGATTTCGTGACGGCGTTCGGGGGGTTGGGCGATTCCCGGCCGCATTTTTTTCACACAACCCTGACGAAATGTTTTGATTGCACTGTAGGGATCATGGTAGAAACCCCACTTGGAGCCAGTTCCAGCTCCGGAAACTCCTTGGGAAGGGGGTATTTCAAATGGTCCTGCGGACCCGTCTGTCTTGTGCTGCTTTTCTGTTAGCTGTCCTCGTTAGCGCTCCTGCGTTCGCGATGCCGAGCTACACGAACCTCTACACGTTCGGTGATAGCTTGGTGGATGGCGGTAGCGTCTTCGGCCTCACTGGCGGAACGACGCCCGATCCCGCGCTGGGTTACTGCGCTGGTCGCTTCACGAATTGTCCCGTGGTGCCGACCGACCCGATCACGCCGGCCGATTCGGTCTCTCAAGCGATCACGGGGGGGAACGCGAACACGTTCCTCGCTGGTGGCACGAACTTCGCCTTCGGCGGAGCGCGCGCCAACAACCTGCCGCCCCAGAGCGGTCAGATCGTGCCCGACCTCGGCGACCAGCTCCTGGCCTATCTCCAGGAAGTGGGCGCTGGCAACCAGGTGGTCGACCCCGGTGCGCTCTACCTGATCAACGTCGGTGGCAACGACGCGCGTGACATCGTGTTGCAGGGCCTCACCGGCCCTGCGCGCGCCGCCTACATCCAGAGCGCGACGGATGCCCTTCAAGGCTTCATCTCGGTGCTGAAGAACGTCTACGGCATTCAGCACGTGGGCGTCGTCGGGCCCGGCGACGTCGGCGGGATTCCCGAAGTGAAGGCACTCGGTGCGGCTGCCCAGGCAGCGGGCCGCGCGGCTTCCGAAGACATTTCGGCGGCCTTCGCGGGTGTGGCCTCGACGACCGGCTCGCAGTTCTTCGACACGATCGCGCTCACAGACGCCGTTCTTGCCGACCCGGCCCTGTTCGGGCTGCCGGCAGGTCTGAACGTCGACGATGCCTGTCTGCTGGCGGGCGCTGCACCTCCGGGTGGCGCACCGGTCTGCAACGACTTCGCATTCTTCGACCCCGTGCACCCTACGACTCAGGTTCTTCAGATCCTGGGTCAGGGGATCGTGAATCAGTTCGTGCCCGAGCCGGGCACGGCCGTTCTCGTGGGCATGGGCCTGTTCGGGATGGGGCTTCGCCGCCGCCTGAACTGAGTTCGTTCTCGAAAAGCAGCACGAAGCGCCGGCATCCCAGAGTGGGGTGCCGGCGTTTCTCTTTTCGGGAGAGGATCAGGCGCCGGGCGCCTCGGGGTCGCCCAGGGTGAATGCGTCGCCGATCACGCGGCTTCCATCCAGCGACCGGACCGGGCGCCCCACCGCGTGCAAGATGTCGCGGCTGAGGACCACCTGGCCCACGTGACGGCCACTGCAGAGCTCGAGGGCGGCCTCGGCCATCATCTCGACCGGCTCGAGCCAGTCCGGGTTCTTGCGCGCGATGTCGCGGACGTATTCGGCGCCGGCGGTGAGCACGATCGACACCGGCGCCATCGCGTTCACGAAGATCTCGTGTTCGGAGACCTCGTGGGCCAGCGCGACGGTGTAGCGGTTGAGGGCCGCCTTGGTTGCGCCGTAGGCACCGATCACGTGGGCCGAGAGCTTGCCATCGCGGTAGGGCAGCAGGGGCTGCTCGGCGGTGGCCGAGCTGATGTTGAGGATCCAGCCGCCGCCGCGCTCCTGCATCGACGGAATCCCCTGCTGGGCGAGGTCGACCGGGGCGTTCACGTTCGTCTCGAACATCTGGCTGCGTTGCTCGGTCGTCACCTGGCTGGGCATGCCCATGGTCGCGGCCGCCGCGTTGTTCACCAGAATGTCGATGGGGCCGAACGCCTCGCTCGCGCGCTCGATCAGCCCTTCGCGCGCGGCCGGATCCGAGAGGTCGGCCGTTACGGCCGCGGCCTTGCCGCCGTTCGCCTGGATCTCGGCGACGGCTTCCTCGAGCGTGCCGGGGAGCTTGCCGTGAGCGCCGAGGCGCGAAGCGCTGAGCACGACGGCTGCGCCCTCGGACGACAAACGTTTGGCGATCGCGCGGCCGATGCCCCGGCTCGATCCCGTGACGAACGCCACCTTTCCATCGCAGCTGCCCATGTCGATTCCTCCTCGGATGCGCCCGCCGATTCTGCGCCGCTCCTTGCGCAGCGTCCAGCGAATCGCGGTGGCTCGACACGGTTGGGGAAGTCCGCTTGACGAAGTCGCCCGCGATCGGGCGCGGGCGCGCGGCTACACTGGTGTCCACTTTCTTCGCGCCAACACGAGGCCTCCATGTCCTTCGAGTTCGACCCCCGCGACCTGATCTACCCGAAGCACTACGGCGTTTCGGGGCAGCCCCACGATCTCTGGACGCAGCTCCGCGAGCACGCGCCCATTCAGTACTGCGAGACGGAAGAGTACGAATCGTTCTGGGCGATCACGCGCCACGCCGACATCATGGACATCTCGGGCAAGCCCGACGTGTTCAGCAACGCGAAGGGCCCGCCGACGATGCTCACCCTCGAGCAGCTGTCGAGACGCGATCGCGACAACTCCTCGTTCGGTGGGATGCGGACCATCATCGAGATGGATCCGCCCGAGCACCGCGACTTCCGCAAGGTCGCCAGCGGCTTCTTCACGCCGCGCAGCATCCACCGCCTCGATGAGATCGTGGCCGAGAGCGCGCGCCAGATCCTCGACAAGCTCGGCGAAGAAGGCGAGTGCGACTTCGTCGAGGAGATCTCCCAGCGCCATCCGCTGCGCGTGCTCGCGACGATCCTGGGCATCGACGAAGACGACGAGGAGCGCGTCCTCGAGTTGACGCAGCAGCTCTTCGCCGCCGACGATCCCGATCTTCAGCGCGAAGGCGAAGACCGGGAGAAGGCCGTGCAGGAGCTCGGCCTCGAGTTCTACCAGCTCTTCGATCGCATCATCCAGGACCGACGCGCGAACCCGCGCGATGATCTGGCCAGCATGCTCGCCAACGCGAAGATGAAGGACGGCGAGGCGATGGGGCCGATGGAGACCTTCGGGTACTACCTGATCGTCTTCACCGCCGGGCACGACACCACGCGCAACGCACTTTCCGGCGGACTCTCGGCGCTGCTCGACAACCCGGGACAGATCGAGCGTCTGAAGGGGAATCCGGAGTTGGCGAAGAAGGCGGTCGAGGAGACGATCCGCTGGTCGTCGCCGGTGAACTACATGCGCCGGACGCTCCTCAAGGACGTGGAGATTCACGGCCAGACGATCCGCGAGGGCGAGCACCTGGTGCTCTATTACGGGTCGGCGAACCGCGACGAGCGCGTGTTCGAGCGACCCTTCGAGTTCGACATCGAACGCCACCCGAACCGACACCTCGGGTTCGGCACCGGCGAGCACTTTTGCCTCGGGGCCCACGTGGCCCGGCTGAGTTCACGGGCGCTCTTCGAAGAGCTGGCGAACCGGGTCGTCTCCCTCGAGCGCGCGGGCGGCGAGTCCCAGATCGAGTCGAGCTTCGTCGTGGGACTGAAGCACCTGCCGGTGCGCTACCAGCTGCGGCCGGCCGCCTAGCCCGAGGACGGTTCCGCGTCGCCTGCGGGTGACGCCCAGAAGCGCTGCCAGGTCTCGAATTCGTGCGGTGCCGATCCCATCCCAGTGGCGCTGCGGGGCCAGTGCGCAGGGGGCAGGCTGAGCGGGTTGGTGCCGAGGTCAGCGCCGTACACCAACAGGTGGTTGCGGCGCTCGAAGTACCAGTGGCCTTCGTGGCGCACGTAGCGGTCGTGGTACTGGATCGCCTGGACGATCCAGCGCTTCGCGTCGATGCCTCCCTGCTGGATCTCGCCTCGGCAGTAGACGACCCCGGTGGCCTTCTCTCCGGAGGGATCCAGCTCGATGGCATGGTTTCCCACGTGAAGGAAGGTGATGCCGACACCGCGCAGTTGCGCGTCGAAGTTCGCGCGCAGCGCGTCGCGGCCGCGGGCCTCACGCCCGACCCGCACGTCGGGCGTGAAGAGCTCGACGAGGCGATCGAGGTCTCGTGCGTCGAGGTAGATCGAGTAGCGCTGCGCCAGCTGACGAATCTCTTCGAGCGCCAACAGTCGTTCGACGTCGTTCACGGAGTCTCCTCGCAGTTTCCCCGGCACTCTACGCGGGGCGCGGCGGGGCGGCTAGCCAAACGGTTCTGGCGCGCGAACCCTGCGCGCTATTCTCCCGCCGCATGCCGCGGCCCAAGTACAACGACACTGCGTGTTCTCTGCTGGGGTTCCTGCTCGATCGGCCCATGAGTGGTTGGGACCTCGCCAATCTGGTCGAGGAAACGGCCGGCAACTTCTGGCACGTGACGTCGAGTCAGATCTACCGCGAGCTGCGCACGCTCGAGGAGAACGGCCTCGTGAAGGCGGGCGAGCCGGGCCCGCGTTCGAAGCGCCTCTACACGATCACGAAGCCCGGGAAAGAGGTCTTCAAGGAGTGGGTGGCGCGCGAGCCGGGCGACTACATCGGCCGCGTCCCGCTGCTCTTGACGGTGTGGTTCGGTGACCACGTTCCGCCCGATGATCTCGACTGGTACCTGCGTCTGCACCGGCAGAAGCACGAGAAGCGCTACGCCTTCTTCAAGGACGTCTACGAGGATCTTCCCGACAAGTCGGCGCCGGTCGCCCGCGCACTGCGCTTCGGCGTGATGTTCGAGAAGACCTTCCTCGATTGGTTCGACACCCTGCCGCACTTCGGCGGCGTCGAGGAGAAGTCGGGCCCAGGCGAGCCTCGACCGACCGAGGCCGAGACCTTCGACCCGGGCGACGAGCCCGAGCGCGGCACGATGGGCCGGAAGAAGAAGGGGAAGCGGAAGCGCTGAGCGGCAGACCGCGTCCGCCCCGTGAGCGCTACTTGATCCCGGCGTCCTTCACCACGGGCATGTTGGTCCAGCGCCCGGTCTCGTGAACGCGGTACCAGCCACCGGCGGCCAGCGCGCCACCGTCGAGGTGGATGGTCGTTCCCGTCACCCAGCTGGAGAGGTCGCTCGCCAGGAAGACGGCACAGCCCGCGGCGTCTTGCGGGGTTCCGAAGCGGCCGAGCGGGATCCAGTCGCGGAAGTAGTCGTGGTACTCGGCCGGCACCCAGTTCTTCACCTGCACCTGCTCGGTCTCCGAGGTCTCGGGGGCGATCGCGTTGACACGGATGCCGTCGCGGCCGAACTCCAAGGCCAGGCTCTTCGTGAAGGCCGTGATGCCCGCGTTGAACGCCGAGTAGACGGCGCCCATCGGGATCCCGCGAAAGGCCTCGATCGTCGAGAGGTTGATGATGCTGCCCCCGCGCTTTCCCGCGCGAATCACCGGCAGTACCGCGTGGCTCATGCGGAACACGTGGCGGAGGTTGACGTCGTAGAGCTTCGTCCATTCCTCCTCGGTCGAGCGGAGGAAGGGTTTGGTCAACCCGCAGTGATCGCCGACGTTGTTTACGAGGATGTCGATGCGCCCGAGATCGCGCGCGATCTCCTCGACGAAGGGCGGGATCCGCTCGCCCTCCTCGACGTCGAGCTGCACGACGCGGTGCGCGATGCCGTGCTCCTCGAACCAGGCCGCCGTCGCCTCGGCGCGTTCGGCCACCTTCTCGACCGCCACCACCGTGGCACCGAGGGAGCCGAAGCCCTCGGCGATGCCGCGCCCGAGTCCAGCGCCGGCGCCGGTCACGATCGCCACCTTGTCTCGAAGAGAAATGCGTTCCTGGGTCATGCTCGCCATCCACGTTCAGGGGCGCATGACGCGGGAGCGTGGGCGCCGTGAGAATGCGCCGCAGCATACCCGACCGCAGCCTCGGTCCGTCGTGACATCCTGGGTGCGGACGTGGCGATCGAGTCCGGGTGTCGTCCCGACGGCTCGAGGGGGCGTGCCCCGTCACCCGGTGTACTCTGCCTCTCCCTGCAGGAGACGCCGTGTCCTACGAACACATCCTCGTCGACGATCCGCGCCCGCTCGTCCGGCGGATCACGCTGAACCGCCCCAAGAAGCGCAACGCGCTCTCGAACGCCCTGCGCGGCGAACTCTTCGACGCCCTGGAGGCGGCCGATCGCGATGCCGAGGTGCACGTCAGCGTGCTGCGGGGGGCCGGGCCGTGCTTTTCGTCAGGCTACGACCTGGGCGGCGGTGTCGGTGTCGGGCGTGACGAACCCTTCTTCAGCGCCGACGGCGATGGCTCGTGGCCGCGCCATGTGGTCGAGGGCGCGTTCCACATCTGGGATCTCAAGAAGCCGGTGATCGCCCAGGTGCACGGCTACTGCCTGGCGGGTGGCAGCGAGCTGATGGCCGCCTGCGATCTCGCCTACGTCTCGGAAGACGCGCAGATCGGCTACCCGCCCGTGCGGTTGATGAGCCCGCCCGACAACCAGTTCCACGTCTGGCTCGCCGGTTTTCGCAACGCCATGGAGCTGATGCTCACCGGCGATGCGGTCGACGGAGCGACGGCGGTGCAGATGGGGCTCGCGAATCGCTGCTTCCCGAACGACGCGCTCGAAGCGGCCGTCCTCGAGCGGGCCGAACGCATTGCGAAGATTCCGACGGATCTGCAGCAGCTGAACAAACGCTCGATCCATCGCGCGATGGAGATCCAGGGGGCCCGCGCCGCGATTCGTGCGGGCACCGAGATCCAGGCCTTGGCCTTCCATCAGCCCTCCGCGCGTGCCTACCTGAAGGAGATGCAGAAGGGCGTGAGTGCGGCGCTCACGAAGCGCGACGAGAAGTTCGGCGACTACCGGACCGCGAAGCAGGACGACTGAGCGACCCGAGAGCCGGGCGACGCAGCGAGGAGAAGCACGGAATGGGATCTCGGGACGACCTCTTCGACTTGACCGGTCGGGTGGCAGTGGTCACCGGCGGTAGCCGCGGACTCGGCCGGGAGATGGTGCTCGCGTTCGCCGAGCACGGTGCCGACGTGGTGATCGCGAGCCGCAAGCAGGACGCCTGCGACGCTCTCGCGAAGGAGGTGGAGGCCCAGACCGGTCGTCGCGCGCTGCCGCTGGCCTTCCACGCGGCGTCCTGGGAGGACTGCGATCGGCTCTTCGAGGCCACCCTCGCCGAGTTCGGAGGGGCGCAGGTTCTCGTGAACAACGCGGGGATGTCGCCGCTCTATCCGAAGCTCAGCGAATGCAGCGAGGAGCTCTTCGACAAGGTGCTCGGCGTCAACCTCAAGGGGCCGTTTCGGTTGGCGGTGCGCTTCGGCGAATGGATGCAGGAGCACACGGGTGGCTCGATCATCAACGTGAGCAGCATCGCCGCCGTGGCGCCATCCTACGCCGAGGTGCCCTACGGCGCAGCGAAGGCGGGGCTCAACAACCTGACCACCTCGCTCTCGCGCTGCTTCGGACCGACCGTCCGGGTGAACACCCTGATGCCCGGCCCCTTCCTGACCGACATCAGCAAGGCCTGGGACCTCGAGGCCTTCAACAAGGCGGCGAAGCACAACATCCCGGCCCAGCGCGGGGGCGAACCCGACGAGATCGTGGGCGCGGCCCTCTACCTGGCCAGCGATGCGTCGAGCTACACCAATGGCGCCGTGATCAAGCTCGACGGCGGCGCCGTCTTCTCACCCGCCTGAGGGCGGGCTCCTCCCGTGGCGCCTGCCGAACCGGGTCGTCTGCGCGTGCTGGTCGCTTCGCAGTTCATCGCGCCCGTCGACGCCGCGATTCGCAGGGCCTTCCACGCGCACTTCGACCCCCGCCGCGATGTCCTGGCCGCGCTCGGTGCGACCGAGGCGCCGATCGATGCCGTGTTCGTGTCCCTCGAGAACCCGCTTCCGGAGGAGGCGATTCGCGCGCTCCCGGGGACGCTGCGCGCGATCGCGACGTATTCGGTCGGGACCGACCACATCGACCTCGAGGCGGCGCGCTCCCGCGGCCTCGCGGTCTTTCACACCCCCGGTGTGTTGGCCGATGCGGTGGCCGAGAACGCCTTCCTGTTGATGCTGGGCGCGGCACGGCGAGCGACCGAGAGCATCGAACTCCTGCGGAGCGGGAACTGGCGCGGTTGGTCGCCGACCCAGCTGGTCGGGACCCAGCTGTCGGGGAAGCGTCTCGGCATCCTCGGGATGGGCGACATCGGCCTGCGCGTGGCGCGTCGGGCCCGCGCCTTCGACATGGACGTCCACTACTGCAACCGACGCCCGGCCGCCGCGGCCGTGGAGCTGGGCGCCGCGCATCACGAGCGACCCGAGAGCCTGGCTGCCGCGGTGGACGTTTTCTTGTTGGCCTGCCCGTCCACCCCGGAGACGCGCGGCGTGCTCGGCGACGGCCTCCTCCGCGCGGCGAAACCGGGACTGATCGTGGTCAACATCGCGCGCGGCGATCTCGTCGACGATGCGGCCCTGCTCGCCGCGCTCCGCGACGGCCGGGTCGGGGCCGCCGGGCTCGACGTCTTCGCCGGCGAGCCCGACCTTCACCCGGACTACCTCGCCCTCCCCAACGTCTTCGCGCTGCCCCACATCGGGAGCTCGACCCTCGAAGCCCGGCTCGGGATGGGGAACGTGTTGATCGACGGGATCCAGGCGTGGAGCCGCGGGGAACACCCGCCGAATCGAATTTGCTAGCCGAGGGTGGCTGCGGTCTGGAAGGATTGGCCCATCCGAGATCCGAACCCGCACGGGGGAACCCATGAGCGAGCTGCTTTCCTGGAAGATCGGACGCGTCCAGGTGACGCGTGTCGTCGAGACCGAACTGGCCCTGCCGCCGGAAGGTCTGTTGCCCGAGGCGACGAAGGACGCCCTCGAGCCCCACGTCTCCTGGCTGGCGCCTCACTTCCTCCACCCGGACGGGCAGATCACCCTGGCCATCCAAGCGCTCGTCGTCGAGAGCCAGGGCCGGAAGATCCTGGTCGACACCTGCGTCGGGGATCGCGAAGTGCCCGGCTTTCCGAGCCCCGACGGCTCCAACGCCTTCCTCGACCAACTCGCCGCCGCCGGTTTTCCGCGCGAGTCGATCGACGTCGTGCTGTGCACCCACCTCCACTTCGACCACGTCGGCTGGAACACGATGCGGCAGGACGGCGCCTGGGTGCCGACGTTCCCCAACGCGAAGTACCTGTTCGCGCGCGTCGAGTACGAGCACTGGCAGGCCGAGACCGAGGCGGGACGTGGTCAGGAGTACGCCTTCTGTTTCGACGACGCCGTGCGTCCGGTGGTGGATGCCGGACTCGCGGAGCTCGTCGAGACGAACCACGCGATCACCCCCGAGGTGCGTTTCGAGGCGACGCCGGGGCACACGCCTGGTCACGTTGCGGTCCGCATCGCGTCCGACGGCGCCGAGGGGCTGATCACCGGCGATCTCACCCACCACCCGGTGCAGTGGGCCGAGGTCGATTGGAAGATGCCGGCGGACAGCGACAGCGCGGAGGCCGCCGCGACCCGAAGGCGCCTGATCGACGAGCACGCGGACACGGGCACTCTGGTGATCGGCACCCACTACGCGGCGCCGACCGCAGGGCGCCTGGTGCGAAGCGGCAAGACGGCGATCTTCGAGGCCTGATCCCATCGGAGACCGGGCTCGCTAGGGGCGCATGAAGGTGAAGTCCGCGTCGCCGTCGAGGTGCTCGGCGGTGAACAAGAGCTCGCGCGCCACGTCGGGCGCCGGGCGTTCCTCGAGCCAGAGCGCGACGGTCTCCTCGAGGAGCAGACGCCCCACGACGTCCCGCGGCACGCTCGCGGACTCGGCGTCCGCAAGCAGCGCCGCCAGGTGCTGCTTCACCAGCGATCGGTCCTTCGACATCGCGAGAGGCTAGAAGCCGATGACCAGGATCACGAGGATCTGCAGCCCGACGCCGAGGGCGACCAGGGTGAAGACCCGCTTCGCGAGTTCGTCTGCCGGATAGGCGCGTCCCATGTTCCCACTCCTTTGCATTCGGAGTGGGAGACTGCAGACCCCGTGCCGGCTCGAACGGCGCGGAGAACGCACGAGGGCGTTCGGCGCGGGGCAGGCCGCCGCGGGCCGGGGCCGATCGCCCCGGCCTAGCCGAAGACGCCGTCCTTGCGGAGCTTCTCGATGGTGGCGGCGTCCTTGCCGAGCACGTCTTCCATCACGGCGTCGGTGTTCGCGCCGAGGGTCGGGGCCATCGTCGGTACCGGCAGCGGCTTTCCGTCGACGAAGACAGGCAGCGGCAGCTGCTCGCAACCGAGCTTCTCGGTGGGCCAGAAGTTCATGCGGTGCTGGAACTGGGGGTCGTCGCCGATCGACGCGAGGGTGTTGAAGGGCGCGATCGTGGTGTTGTGCTCGGTCGCGAAATCGAGCCACTCCTTCACGGTCTTCGTCTTGAAGATCTTCTGGAGCTCGCGCTGCATCTCGGTGTTGCCCTTCGCGTGATCCGCGTACTTCGATCCGGGCCACTTCTCGAAGAGATCCATGCGGTCGTTGCCCTCGCAGAAGTTCTTCCAGAAGGCCTGCTCCGACGCCATGAAGAGCACGTGGCCGTCGCTGGCTTCGTACGCCTGGTAGCGCACGCCCTCCCACATCC
The DNA here is from genome assembly GCA_039030075.1 of Myxococcota bacterium. Lineage (NCBI taxonomy): Bacteria > Pseudomonadati > Myxococcota > Myxococcota bacterium. The sequence goes on from JBCCEW010000009.1 coordinate 135,143, forward strand.
CGGCGAGGCCGGCCGGGCGGCGCTCGTAATTGTCCGAAGGGTTGCCCGTGACTTCGCTCTCGGGCCGTCGATAGGCCCGCTCGGTCTCGATTCGGTACCAGTCCATGTACGCCGAAGCGTCGCTCTGCGCCATTTCCATCTCGCAGCCCTCGCCCGTTTCGCGCGCCTTGATGACGCCGGCCAGGATCGCGATGGCGCCGAGCATCGGGCCGACGTTGATGCCGACGTTGGGCATGGTCGGAGGGATCCGGCAGAAGCCCTCGTCGTCGACCATGGGCTGGACGATTCCCGACCAGGTGTCGTAGGCGATGCCGTGGCTGGGCATGTCCTTGTAGGGGCCCGTGGCGCCGTAGCCCGAGAGGGTCGCGAAGACGATCTTCGGGTTCACCTTCTTCAGGTCTTCGAAGCCGAGGCCCAGCTTCGCGAGCGCACCCGGGCGCATCGCCTCGACGACCACGTCGGCCTTGGCAACGAGCTCCTTGTAGATCGCGACGCCTTCCTCGCTCTTCAAGTTGAGCGTGATGCTCTTCTTGCCGCGATGGGTGTGCAGGTGCAGCAGCGAGACTCCTTCGATGATCGGCCAGGTCATCTGGCGGATGTAGTCACCCGACGGCGGCTCGACCTTGATGACGTCGGCGCCCATGTCGGCGAAGAAGGTGGCGACATGGCCGGGGCCGAGCAGGCTCGACTCGATGATGCGGACACCGGAAAGCAGGGAGGAAGTGGACACGCGAATCTCCGTGGGTTGACGAAACGGTCGCCAAGGCTAGCCGCGGCGCCGGATCGTGGCACGGCGACGGCGCCTGGTCAGGCGCTCCTGTCGACTCGGGCGTCGCCGCGCACCCAGCGTGCCCTCGGGCGGGAGCGCGTTGGGAGGCCGCCGGGTGCCGCCGCGGCCTCCGAGAGGAGCCGCTAGAGCGCAGGTGTCTGCCAGAGCGGGAAGACCCGCTCCGGGTCGCACTCCTCGTCGACGATCCACTTGCACATGCGGCGGACCGGCTCGATGGCGTCCTGGGGCATCGCGCTGGTCACGTGGCAGGCGTAGCCGAGCGAGGTGAGGCGCTGGGCACCGAAGAGCGGCAGCTGGTTGCGGAGCTCGCGCTTCAGACTCTCGGGGTAGATTCCGACCGTCTGGGTGTAGGCGTTCACGGCGTCGGTCACCTTCTTGATGTCGTCGACCGGGACGATGTTCGCGACCCGGCCCGAGAGCATCGGCGCGTAGTCGACTGGCTCGTCCATCTGCGAGACGATGACCGCGCCTTCGTCCTCCTCGCCGCCGATCACGCGGTAGAAGTCCTCGGTCATGCGCGAACCCTCGAGGTGGTCGCGCAGGTCGCGATCGAAGTAGCGCGGCTTCGTCGAGAGGTGCTCCGGTAGGCCGACCAGCTTCTGGTAGATGCGCTCCCCGATCCGGTTGGCGCGCTCGATGCCGTCGGCGTCGGTGCCGCAGAGGAGGTAGATCACGCGGGCCGAGGCACACGCCTCTTGGTTGGCCATGCCGATGTCGGTGGCGGCCCGGACGGCGACCTCGTCGAGGGTCTCTTCGCTCTCGAAGGCCTCGGGACCGATGATCGTGGCGCTGCGCTTCGGGTCGAGCGAGATCAGCTCGAGGCCGGGCTGGATGTAGCGGGTCACGTGCTTCACGGAAGCGAAGCCCCCCCAGGCCACGATCTTCTCGACGTGTTCGGGCCGGTAGAGGTGCTCTTCGATCCGGGTGTCGCCGCCCTTCCAGTAGGCCACCGCGAGGTGCTTCGTGACCGGGTGGTTCGGAGCCACGTCCGCGAGGGTCTTCGCGATGGCGATCGCGGTCATCGGGTCGTTCGAGGGCACCTTGACGATCGCGTCGCTTCGGGTGATCGCGTTGCGGATGATCGTGATCGCCGAGACGAGCCCCCCGTTGCCAGCGGGCACGTGGAGGGCCCGGGCGCCAAAGGCGCGGACGCGGATCTCCCGGCCGTCGCGCAGGGTGCGCGACACCCACCCCTCGAGGTAGTCGACGCCGATCCGCGACTCGGCGATCTCGACGATCGCATCCCGGTCGAAGACGTAGGGCATCGTCGTGTACGAATTGCGCAGCATGGCGGGCGGGTAGGGAGCCGCGATCGCCGCCGCCTTCATCGCCTCCTGGACGTGGGCGTTCTTGTCAGGATCCAGCGCCTTCCCGAGCTCGACGAGGACGTCGACGATCTCGTCGAAGGAGATCTCGTAGAGGTCGGCGAGGTCCATCGGCGTCGCCAGCGGAAGCCGATCGACGTACTTCGCCGGGTCGGGCGCTTCGAATCCCCCGGCTCCGTTGCGGGCACCGAAGGGGACCCAGTCCTCCTCGATGATCTCACCGCGGATGAACATCGGGATGCGGAACGCGCTCATCCTTCGTACTCCCGCATGAAGTTCACGGCTTCGTCGTGCACTTCCTGGGTGGCGTTGCAGGTGATGCGGTCGTCCTCGACGCCTTCCTTCTCGCTGTAGCGCATGATCGAGTGCTCGATCGCGACGCTCTCGAGGCCGCAGGGGCATTTGCTGTCCCAGTCGATCGTGATCTCGTCGCCCGAGATGATGCCGCCCCAGTGGCTCACGTTGACGAAGTCGTAGAAGGCGGCGCGGCCGGTCTGCTTCCCCTTGCGCGGGAGCGCTTCGCTGGTCTCGGGATCGAGCAGGTAGGGGATCACGAACGGCAGCACGTGATACTTGTCCTCCGGGCAGGCCCAGTGCATCGCGCTGATCTCGCTCATCCCGTAGCCCTCCTGGATGCGGTCGACGCCCATGAACTCCTTGATGGTCTCCATGTAGTTCTCGGGCAGCACGTGACCCTTCAGGCCACCGCCGGTGAGGATGGCCGAGTTCTTCGCGAACACGTGCTTCACGCCGCGCGCGAGGCCCTCCTTGGCGATCTCGTGCATGAGGGCGTAGGTGCCCGTCATGAAGACCCGCTTGCCGCGAAGCTCGTTCGTCATGCGCTCGAAGAAGCGCTGCAGCTCGGCCGGACGGTTCGCCTCGAGCTGCTCGAACTCCTCTTTCTTCTCGAGGAGCTTCGGGTCGATCTTCACGCGATCGAGCTCGCCCCGGCTCGCCGCGGCCCGGAGCTTGCTGGCGAGGAACATGAGGTCGGTATTGATGGACGCGTTGTAGAGGGGGTGGAAACGGCTCTCGTCGTTGCCCGTGAACTCGTTCTTGAGCAGCCCCACCATGCGCAGATGGCCGAGCTTGCCGTCGGCGAACTGGGGCCAGATGACGTCGACCACCGGGTTCAAGTCCTCTTCCTTCGGCTCCTTGAAGAACTCCTGGAACAGGAAGAGGCGCCACAGGCGCATCGCGTAGTGACCGCCGTGCTTGTCCTTGGGGATGATCGAGATCGTGCCGGTCGTTCCAGACGAGGTGATCGGGCGCAGATTCGAGTGTTCGTCGAGGGCTTCGATCCAGGCTTCGATGCTGTCCAGACCCTCGGTCGGCACCTGGGAGAGGTCGTGGGGCGTGTGCTTCTGCAGCCACTTCGTCATCAGGTCGAAGCGCTTGTTGTCGAGAAGGGCCGCCGGGTAGGACTTGAACGCGGTGTGAGCGAAGAGCAGCGGAACGACGTCGTCGAATTCCTGCACCTCGTCGATGCCCAGGCGGTCGGCCAGGTTCTTGACCATCTCGATGCTGGCCCGGTGCTGGGCGACGCGGGTGCGCATCGCCTCGCGTTGCAGCGACTCGAGCCCATCGCGGGGGATCATGTGCATCTTCGTGATCGAGGCGTCGAAATACGCGATCGGATCGTTCATGAAGGTGTCGAGGGTGCGATTGCCCATGAGGTTCCTCCGGTGTGATGACGGCCGTGTCTGGCCCCCTGGAAATAGTAAATAGACTTTGGTAAATCCTGTCAAGCGGAAAAATGGAGATCCAATGCCCCGATCGAGAGTCCAGAGCGCCCCGAGCGACGCCGACGCCGTCCTGATGAGCCGCCACCTGCTGGGCCTGGCGATGGCGATCCGGCGCCGTGTCAGCGACGGGCTGATCGAGCGGGGCCATGATCTCAGCCCCTCGAGCACCCAGGTGGTGCCGAACCTGCCGGCAGAGGGGATCGGCATGAGCGATCTCGCCGGCCGGCTGCGGCTCACCCTCCAGCGCACCGGGCAGCTCGTCGCGCGCCTCGAAGAGGACGGCTACGTCGAGCGCGTCGCCGACCCGAACGACGGCCGGGCGAAGCGGGTGGTCTACTCGCCGCGTGGCCGCACACTCGTCGCGGACATCGAGGCGATCATGCAGGAGACAACCGAAGAGTTCGCCGACACGTTGGGGAAGCAGCGCTTCGAAGACCTCTGCTCCGAGCTGGCCGAGCTCGACGCCGCGGTGAACGGCGTCGACGCACCGCTGCGGCTCGGCGAGCGGCGCTAGCCCGCGTCTTCGGGCGGAGGCGTCGCTTCGAGGCGGGCGCGAACTTCCGCGTGGCGCTCGCGCGTGATCGGGAAACCGACGAGGAAGAGCGCTCCGACCGCCATCATCACCGCCGGCACGCCGCCGTAGATCCACATCAGGGAGGCCTGCACCTCTCCCGTGATGCTTCCGCCCGACGGGTCGTAGCCGAAGGCAGCCGGGAGGCTCGTGCCCAGCACCGCCCCGAGGGCGAGGGAGAGCTTCGTCGCCATCCCCCATACCGCGAAGAAGAAGCCCGAGCGCGCCTCGCCCGCGCGGAGTGCATCGACGTCGATCACGTCGGCGGCGATCGAGTTCGACAGGAACAGAACGCTCGCGAAGCTCGAGCCGCGGATCGCGATCCAGACCATGAGCGTCGTGGTGTCGCCCGGGCCGAGGAAGCAGAGGGGAAGCGAGAAGACCGCGAGCCAGAGCGCCGCGACGAGCAGGGCCCGGTGCTTGCCGATGCGCATCGAGAGCCCGAGCCAAAGCGGTACTGCCGCGAGGGTCGCGATGTTCTCGACCAGGACCATCATCGGGAAGCGGGCTTCGTCGCCCATGACGTCGGCGAGCACGAGACGGTGGAGCGTCCCCTGGATCGCGATGCCGGATACGAAGAAGACGACGGCGCCGACCATCCGCAGGAACGCCGGGTTTCCCGTCGCGAGGGCGACGCCTTCGCGGATGCTGCGCCGCGGACGCGGAGGGCCGGGTGCCGGCGGCTCGGGGACCGCGAGCACCGCCACCCCGACCAGCAGCGGCAGGCCGATCACGACGCCGAGCGCCATCGCGTAGAGCTGGGTGGACGCCTCGCTGACGCCGCGCCCGGCCGCCCAGACCAGCGCAGCGAGCAGCGCGACCTGTCCCGCGGTCGAGACGCCCTCGCGCACGCTCGTGATGCGCGACCGCTCGTCGTAGTCGGGCGAGAGCTCGGCGCCCCAGGCCTTGTGAGGCAGGTCCATCATCGTGAACGCGAGGTAGAGCAGCCCCGACCAGAGCAGCAGGTGGGCCATGCCCGCGCCCGCCGGCGGCACGAAGATCTGCCAGATGGCGAGGGCGAAGAGTGGGACGCCGGCGACCAGGAACGGCTTGCGGCGGCCGAAGCGGCTGCGCAGCCGGTCGCTCCAACCGCCGATCCACGGGTCGGTGACGACGTCGAGCAGGCGCGAGACCGCGATCGCGATACCGACCGACGCGAGGGGGACGCCGAGGTCGTCGGCGTAGAACGCCGGGACGAACAGCAGCATCGGAAGCGCCGCGACCGAGCTCAACAGCGACGGCAGCGCGTAGCAGAGCAGCCTCCCGATGCCGAGATCGGGTGTTCGAGGTGCGGGCGTCGACAGCGTTCAGGCCGCTCGCGGGGGGCGCAGCCAGAGCGCCGGGGTGCGATCGCGGTACGAGACGTACTCGGGATCCTGGCCCCAGCGCTTCTCGGCGCGCTGTTCGAGGAGCGGGACGCCGCTGATGCGCGAGAGCAGCACGTACACGAAGACCGGAGAGATCAGCGTGACGAGCTGCCAGCCACGCAGCGCCGGTGCGGCGATCAGGGCGATCCCCACCCAGAGCAGGATCTCGCCGAAGTAGTTCGGGTGGCGCGACCAGGCCCAGAGACCGGTCGTGATGAAGCGACCCTGGTTCGCCGGGTCGCTGCGGAAGATCCGCTTCTGGCGGTCGGCGGTGACCTCGATCGCGAAGCCGGCGAGCCACAGGGCGACGCCGAGCGCCGCGCTGGCGCCGAGCGGGGTCGGCGTGGCGACCGAGAGTGCCGCGAGCGCGCAGCCGGCGGTGAGGAAGACCCACAGGCCCTGGAGGGTCCAGGTCATCAGGAAGCGGGGGAAGTCGTGCTTCAAACGGTCGAAGCGCCCGTCCGACCCGTCGGTCTTCACCCGCAGGAACAGGAACGAGCCGAGTCGCGCGGCCCACACCCCGATCAGCATCGCGAGCAAGAGCGCACGGGCGTCGCCGGCGCCGAAGAGCAACGCGAACCCGACGACCGAGAGGTAGGTGAGGCTGCCCGTCAGATCGAAGTAGTGCTCGGTGCGCGCCGCGTAGGACGGCACGAACACGATCCAGTTGACGACGAAGGCCAGGACGCCGGTCCACGCGAAGAGCGGGAACCCGCCCACCGATCGGCTCCCCTGGCTCCCGGCCCACGCGATCCCTGCGCCGACGGCGAGGATCACCGCGATCGCAATCCAGGACTGGACGGTCGAAGACTTCACGGGGCCTCCTCGGTCATTGCCTCTTCCTGCCATCCTCACCGTACCCGGAAGGCGCCGGCGAGCCACCCCCCGACACCGCAGGGCTTCGCCCGCCGGCTCAGCCCGCCTCGAGCGGGGCCAGACACACCACCGAGAACCCGACCGCCGTTCCTCGCCCCGGGTTGCGGTAGCTGTGGCGCTGGTCGCCGGTGAACGCGGCCACATCTCCCTGGGACAGGGCGAAGTGTTCCCCCGCGACCCAGAGATCGAGGCGCCCGCGTTCGCAGTAGAGGAACTCGTGGGTTCCCGGGGCGTGGGGGGAGCCGGCCAGGGTGGCGCCCGAGGCGAGTTCGAGCCGGTCGATGGACATGCCGGGAACCGGATTCGGCAGCAGTTTCGCCAATCGCACCGCGCCGCCGCGTCGCGAGACCTCTTCGGGGAGCGACCCACGCGGGAAGAGCTGGCAGCGCGCCCGCGGTGGAGCCAGGAGCTCCTCGAGGGAGAGGTGGAGCGCGCCGGCCAGGCGCGCCAGGACGCCCAGGGTGGGGTTCGTTCCGCCGCTCTCGATGTGCGCGACCGTCGAACGCGGGACGCCGCAGAGGTCCGCGAGTTGCTGTTGGGTCAGCCCCCGCACTTCCCGGACGGCCCGCAGGTTCTGAGCGAGGGCATCGCTGAGCGCGTCGAGCCGGTCGGCCACCGGCGCCTCGGTGGGGTGGGAACGGGGCATGGCGCCATCCTCGGCGGGTTCGGAGCACCGGGTGCCGGCGCTGACGGGGAGTCGGAGCCTTGCCAGGATACCGACATTTCTACCAGAAAACCGACATTCCCGGGCGATCCTTCGACGACAACGCGCGAGGGCGCCCCCCGCGCGGTCGGAGGAACGCCATGCGAATCGAACACGTCAACCTCACCGTCCACGACCTGGAGCGCTCGATCGCCTTCTACCGTCACGTCTTCGGCTGGGACGTGCGCTGGCGCGGCGAGATCCTGAACACCACCCGGACCGCGCCGGCGGCCCACGTCGGTGTGCAGGACGGGCCCTACCTGGCGCTCTTCGAGGCGGAAGCCGAAGCGGAGCGCGAAGCCGGGGAACCGCTGCGGTCGAGCTACGCGGCCCCCGGCGTCAATCACTTCGCCGTCGAAGTGGAGGCGCTCGAACCGATCCTGGCGCGGTTGCCCGCCGCGGGCACCCGCGTCCATCTCGAGATGGACTACGAGCCCGGCCGACGCGCCTACTTCTACGACCCCGATGGCATCGAGATCGAGATCGTCAGCTACGCGGCGGCAGCCTAGTTGCCGACGGTCACGGCCACGATCTGATTGGTGAAGGTGCTGAGGATCATGGCGTCGAACCCGTGCCAATCGCCGTACTTCTCCTTCATCCGGTCGTAGAAGTAGGAGAAGGCGGCGAGGAAGCGGTCCTCGTCGTAGGTCATCGAGATGCCGCGCTCGTCCGTCCCGTATCGCGCCAGGGCTTCACGGGCCCAGCGGTACCCGTCGCGTTGGAGATCTGCGGCTTCGACGTAGGCCGCCTTGTCGCCCCAGCCGAAGTGGCTCGACACGAAGACCTCGAAGTCGAGCCCCTGGAGGCGGTCGAGGGCGGCGAGGTAGGCCGGCATGTAGATGGAGACCCCGCCCGCAGGCAGCATCACCCCGAGTCCGACCGTATCTGCGGCGAAGAGCACGCCCTCGTCGGGCAGGTGTACCGCGTACATGGTGTCCGTGTGTGACTTCGGCAGCGCCACCAGGTCGATGCGGACGCCCCCGATCTCGAGACGCTGGTCTCCTTCGAGTGTGCGCGTCGGGCGCAGGACGTCGGCGGTGTCCTCCGCGGGGAGTTCGTCGAGAAACTCGTCGCAGCGGACGTGACAGACCACGTTGCGCGGAGCCAGGGCCGCGCCGCCGCGGGTGTGATCGACGTGGTAGTGGGTGTACAGGAGCGTGTGGACGTCGGGTTCGATGCCCGCGTCGACGAGGGCTTGGCGCAGGTGGGTCGCCATGTGCGGGTTGAAGGGGTCGACCACCACGAGTCCGGCATCGGTCTGCACGATCAGCGTGCGATCGAAGTACCAGTGGTAGGTCCACACCCGGTCGCTCAGGCGGGTGAGTTCGGAGCCGACCGAGGCCGGGGTATCGAAGTACGCCACGAATCCCCGCAGCGCCTGGCTGAGGACCGACTTGTTGAGGTCGCAGCCGGAACAGAGCAGGGCGGTGGCGATGGCGAGCGCGGTCGCGCTCCGTTTGCGAAGGGTCATGGAAGCCTCCTGCGGACGCGGAGGCGAAGGTCGGTCGGGGTCGCGGGCCGGTCGATTACCCCGGGCGTCATCCCAAGGCACGCCGGGAATGGCCGGTGTTACGCTACGTCGACCTCAACGAAGGCCCCCCTGATGATGCGTTCCTGGAATTCGTGGCTCCCGTGGCCGGCCGTCGGGCTCTCTCTCGCGCTCGCGCTGGCTCTCGGGGCCGGGAGGCCCGCTTTGGCGGACCCGAAGCTCGACTTCGAGCGGGCGGTCGAGGCCCATAACGCGGGTGAGTACGAGCGCGCCGTCGTGCTCTACGACGCGGTGCTCGAGGCCGTCACCGGGCCCGAGTCGGTCCCGATCCTCGAGAACCGCGCGCGCGCACACATGAGGTTGCACGCCCTCGACACCGCCGTCGCGGATCTCGACCTGGCGATCTCACGAGAGGAGCGCCCGTCCTCACTGGCGTTTCGCTGCATGCTCTTGATGCAGTTGGGACGCGCCTCCGAGGCGGTGCCCAGCTGCGAGCGCGCCATCGAACTCGAGCCCGAGACCGCAGCCGCCCACTACACGCTGGGGCTCCTGTCCGAGAAGACCGGTGACACCGAGGCCGCGCTGGCCCGCTATCAGCGGGTGCTCGAGCTCGACCCGAAGCAGCCCGACGCGGTTGCCGCCGTCGCGCGCCTGACGAGTTCGAGCGCCGGGCAGCAGTACTTCACCTACGCCCAGCAGGCGCGCGCGGCCGGGAACGCGGGAGAGGCCGTGCGTGGGTACAGCCTGGCCCTGGGCGCCGGCCTGCCCGAGACAGAGCAGGCCGAGGCCTACTTCTGGCGCGGCGTCGCGCTCGAGCGGCTCGGGCTCCCGGATCATGCCCTGGAAGACCTCGACCGGGCGGTCGAGGCGCGCCCGCATCTCGGGTTGGTGTGGGCTGCGCGCTGCGGCGTCTACCTGCGCCTCGCCAAGCTCGAGCCCGCGCGCGCCGATTGCGAGAAGGCGGTGTCGCTCGACGGCAAGCTCGCCGAGGCCCGCTATCTGCGCGGGTTGATCCACGAACGCGACGGCAACACGGCCGAAGCCGAATCCGCGTTTCGGCGCGCCCTCGAGCTCCAGCCGAACCATCCGCTGGCAGCGCTCGGGTTGGAACGCGTCGCGGGCGTCAGCCTGGAGGCATCCCCTCCGCCGGACGCTTCTTCGCCAGGCGAATGAGCGGCAGCTCGCGTTCGGTGAGCAGCTGGTAGTCGCGGTAGTAGCTGCGGTCTTCGGTCATCGCGTCCCAGATGCGCTGGCGCTCGTCGCCAGTGAGGATCTCCGCCTCGGTCCAGTACTGATCGAAGCGCGTGCGCACGTACAGCTCGGCGTTGACCTCGCGATCCGTGAGGTTGAGATACCAGGCCGGGTGCTTCTTGGCGCCCGCGTAGGAGCCCACGACGATCGGGGTGTCGCGGTCGTCGAGCCAGTAGGGCAGGGCCACCTTGTGGATGCGCCCCGAGCGTCGTCCGACGGTGCGCAGCAGCAGGTGCGACATGTTGTACATCACCCAGACCGGCTCGGGCTCGCCGTCTTCCGACGCCTCCATCGCCGCGACGTGACCCCGCGTGATGTCGGGGATCACGGCGCGGTCGGGGGTGTCGAAGGGATCACTCTTCTGGTTGCGATCGGTCATGAGGGAAAGGGCTCGCGGTCGAAGACGTACTCGCTCATCGCGGTGACGTCGGTGGCATCCATCTGCAAGAACTTCTGGCAGGTGTCGATCATGCGTCGCAGGTTGGTGCGGAACTTCTCCGGCTCACCCACGGCGTCGTAGAAGACTTCCGGGTTGTCGAGGGCGCCGATCGGAAAGCCCTCCTCGACGATCGCCGACCAGCGCGGAGTGTCACCCGACAGGCGGCGGACGATCTCGTTGCGGACGTATTGGAACGTCGACTGGGTCTCGATGGCGCAGGGCCGCTGCTCGGTCTGCCAGATGCGAATGAACTCGTCGTAGGGCAGTCCCTGCTTCGCGCGGATGCAGGTCACCTGGGAGAAGCCCTCGGTGCGCTCACCGGGGGGGGACACGTGGGTCTCGTTCACGATCGGGATCGACTCGACGACGAGGAAGGAGGCCAATCGCTCGCTCGGTTCGGCAAGAAGCGACTCGAAGGGGCCGCGGTCCTGGGCCAGCCCGGTCCAGTAGGAGACCATGGCGGCCTTCGGCGGGCCCTGTGGATTCATGCGCAGTCCTGCACCCGCCGCGACCGCGTCGTCTTCGACGCACACCTTGAGGGCGCGGGCTCCCAGGGCGCGCAGCTGCGGCGCGGTCTTCTCCCGCAGGTGGTCGGCAAAGGACTGCGGGTCCTGGCGTTCGGGTCTCCACAAGAGCGTGACGATCTTTTCCATCGCATCCTCGTTCGCGGTCGCGTCGGGGGACGCGACCCGAAAGTGATAGCGTCCCTTCCGAAGCCTGTGCGAGCGCGCCGGTTCGGTCAGGGTTCCCTGAGCGCTGCGTGGAGCCCCATGTCCTTCGACTCCCAGACCGAGATTCCGCTGCGCCTCGACGCTCGGGACGTACCGCAATGGGACCACAGCGCTGACGTCGTCGTCGTCGGTTTCGGCTGCGCGGGAGCGAGCGCTGCCATCGAGGCTTCGCGGGCGGGTGCCCGGGTCTGCGTGCTCGAGGTGGCGGGTGGGCCCGGAGGGACCTCGGCACTCTCGGGTGGCCTCGTGTACCTCGGCGGTGGGACGCCGATCCAGCGCGCGTGCGGGTTCGAGGACAGCACCGACGACATGTTCCGCTACATGATGGCCGCGTGCGGTCCCGACCCGGACGAGGCCATGATCGCGGCCTACTGCGAGGGCAGTCTCGAGCACTTCGACTGGCTCGACGCGTGCGGCGTTCCCTTCCGCGCGTCGTTCTTTCCCGACGCCCACGAGCCCTTCGAGACCGACGACGGTCTCACCTACTCGGGCAGCGAGCACGTGCACCCGTTCTGCGAGATCGCTCGTCCCGCACCGCGCGGGCACATTCCGCGCAAAGTGCGCAACAAGGGCGGTCTGCTGATGCAGCACCTGGTCGCGACGGCCGAAGCGGCGGGCATCGAGGTGCACACCGGGACGAAGGTGATGGCGCTGGTGGTCGAGGGCGACGGACGCATCGTCGGAGTGGTCGCACGCCAGGCCGACGGCGTGTGTTGCGTGCAGGCGCGACGCGGTGTGGTGCTCACCGCCGGTGGCTTCGTCTACAACGAAGACATGTTGGCCGCGTATGCGCCGACCCTGTCTCGCTGTCGCTTCAAGGTGGGCACGGAGTACGACGACGGTTCGGGTATCCGCCTGGGAATCGCGGCAGGCGGACACGCGATCCGCATGGGAGCGGGGGACATCAGCCTGGCGCTGTTTCCCCCGAACGACCTGCGACGCGGGCTCTTCGTCAACCGCTTCGGTCAGCGTTTCTTGAACGAGGATGCGTACATGGGGCGCGCCGGCGAGTTCTTTCTGCTCCATCAGGAAGGGCGCGGCTGGTTGATCGTCGACGACGCGGTGTTCCAGCAGCCGAAGTTCTTTCCCGCGGCCGTCGCTGCGGTCGGCGACACGGTGGCGGAGCTCGAGGCCGAGCTCGGGTTGCCCGCCCCCTGTCTGCAGGACACCGTCGCGCTCTACAACCGCTACGCCGAGCGCGGAGAGGATCCGCTCTTCCACAAGGGCGCGGGGTATCTACAGCCCCTGACCGAGCCTCCCTTCGGCGCGATCGATCTCGGTACCGACGCCGCGATGTACTCGGTCTTCACGCTCGGCGGTCTCCACATCGATCCGGACGGGCGCGTGCTGCGCGCCGCCGGCGAGCCGGTGCCCGGCCTGTACGCCGCGGGGCGCACCACCTCGGGGATCGCGAAGCAGGGGTACAGCAGCGGGATGTCCCTCGGCGACGCCAGCTTCTTCGGCCGGCGCGCAGGGCTTCACGCAGCCGGCTCAGCCTGAACCCGTCGCGTCCGAACCGCCCGAGCTCCCCTTCTTCACGTTGCCCAGGATGTCGGCGCCGCTCGCGCCCATCAGGGCCTGCATGTGGGGTCCGGCCGAGAGGTCGTTACCCATGCGCACGACCGAGCGACCGCCGCGTGCCTCGAGCGCCGCGTAGACGTGGCGCTTCTGAACCGTCAGCACGGGAATGGGCACGCGCGCGATGCCTTCGGCGATCTCCAGCACGCGCGCTTCGAGCTCTTCCGACGGGAACGCCTGGTTCACCAGACCTGCACGCGCGGCTTCCTCCCCCGAGTACTCGCGCCCGGTCAGGTGCAGCTCCATCGCGTGACGCGGCTCGAGCTTTGCCGCGAACCAGGGGAAGTCGGCGAGGCCCGACATGCGCAGCACCGGGTGGGAGAGGCGCGCGTCGGCGGCGGCGTAGGCCAGGTCGCAGGCACCGACCAGCTCGAGCCCCCCCGCCATCGCGTAGCCGTGCACCTGGGCGATCACGGGTTTCGCGAGGTCCCAGAGCGAGAGCCAGCCCTCACTGACATGGCGCGCCCAGGGCATCCCGACGTTGGCCGTAAAGTATGGTTGACCGCTCGAGAGGTCCGACTTCAGGTCGTACCCCGACGAGAAGCACCGGCCCGCACCGCGCACGATCGACACGTGGACGTCCGCGTCCCGGTCGGCCTCCTGCAGCGCCGTCAACAAGGCGCCGCGCAGGGCGTTGTGGATGGCGTTCCGCTTCTCGGGGCGGTTCAGCGTGATCTGCCGCACGCCTTCGCGGACGTCTTCGACGAGCAAGTACGATTCGCTCACGGCGCCTCCATCGGAGTTCTCGCTGCGCAATCTAGCGAACGGGCGTGTCGTGTATGCTGACCGCCCGCAGCGTCGAGGTGGCCCTCGGCTGGCGGACGATCCAAGGAGGCGGTGTGGGCTGTCGCGGCGTGGTGTTCCTGGGCGACGGGTCCTACGAGGTGCGGGAGTTTCCGATCCCGACTCCGCTGCCGGGAGGCGCGGTCTTGCAGGTCGAAGCCGTCGGTCTCTGCGCGAGCGACGTCTCCCAGCTGCGCGGCGTGCCCCACGTCCCGGGCGAGGTGTGCCCGGTCGTCCCGGGACACGAGATCGTCGGCCGCGTCCACGCCCTCGCACCCGACGCGGATCTCGGCGTGTCGGTGGGGCAACGGGTCGGCGTCGATCTGCTCGTGCTGAACTCGCCGGCGCGTCCCGGTCTCAACCTCTACGGGTACACGATTCCGCCCGATTTCGAGCATGGGCTGTGGGGCGGCTACGGCGAGTACATGGGGATCCTGCCCGGTACCCAGCTCGTTCCCCTGACCGACGACGTGCCCGCCGCCGAGCTCTCGCTCATCGAGCCGCTCTCGTCGATCGTCGCGTGGTCCGAGGCCGTCGGGCTCTCGCGCCACGATCGGCTGGTCGTGCAGGGGCCGGGGCACATGGGGCTCATCGCGGTCGCCTACGCGGCTTGCATGCTCGACGTGAAGCAGATCGTGGTCACAGGAACCGCACGCGACGGGCTGCGTCTCGAGGCGGCGCGCGCGCTCGGGGCGCACGAGACACTCGTGGTGGAAGAAGAGGCGAACCTCGTCGGTCGCATTCAAGAGTTGACCGGAGGGGGCCCGAGCGTGGTCATGGAACTGTCGGCGATGGCGACTCAGCCCGTTTCGGACGCGATCGAGATGGCCCGCATGGGCGGGCGCATCCTGCTCGGGGGCATGAAGGACCAGCGCCCGGTCGAGATCATCAGCGACCACATCATCATGAAGTCGCTGCGGGTGATCGGCGGGTCGGGCGGCACCCCCGCGACCTTCGCGAAGGCCGGAGACGTGCTGAACTCGGGTCGCTTCCCGACCGCGACGCTGGTGGGCGAGACCTTCACGCTCGACGAGATCGACGAGGCGATGGCGCTCCTCGAGCGCACGCTGCCCGACCGCGACGCGGTGCGCGTGGGCCTGGTGCACCGCGCGACCGGCGGCTAGAGCCCCCCGATCGCGGCGAAGATCGCCTCGGGTTCGGCGCGTTCCCGGTAGGTGGTGGACTGGTAGGTCCACTGCACCTGGCCCGACCGGTCCACGAGTATGGCGGTCGGGTAGGCGATGTCGGCGCCGTCCTGGCGCGCGCCCTGATGGCGGATGCCGAGCGCGTCGAGCAGGGTGCCGTCGGTGTCGGCGAGGAAGGTGAACTCGACGTCGAGGTGGTCGCGCAGGCGTCGCGACACCTTCGGGGGGTCGACGCTCACCGCGTAGAGTTCGACGCCCTGGTCGTGGATCCGTTCGTAGTACTGCTCGAGCTGGACCAGCTCGACCCGACAGAAGGGTCACCAATCGCCGCGGTAGAAGATGTAGAGCTCGGGCGGGCGCGTTTCGCCCTCGGTGCGCGCGTGGCGGATCTCGTCCTGGTCGAGCAGCGAGTACGCCGGGAACGGATCGCCCACC
Source organism: Myxococcota bacterium (assembly GCA_039030075.1). Taxonomy (NCBI): domain Bacteria; kingdom Pseudomonadati; phylum Myxococcota; species Myxococcota bacterium. The sequence continues at coordinate 150,371 of JBCCEW010000009.1, forward strand.
GCGACCTGGAGTGTCGAGGGCGGCAGCTGGGAGAGCTGCAGGATGTAGACCGAGACCAGGCCGACGAGCAGCGCCTCGACGCCGACCACGGGCCAGGCGAACCAGGGGCGGCGACGCACGAGGGAGCCGATTCCGAGGGCGAGTCCGCCCCACATCGGGAGCAACACGAACCAGGGGACCCGTGCGTGGATGATCTGCTCGAAGCCGAAGCGCAGCGTGTCGCTCGGGGCCATCGCCCAGAAGATCCACGCGACCATCCCGAAGACGACGACGGCGGAGGCGACGAGCATGGGCCGAGGGTAGCGCGTCCCGCTCGGGCTTCGGCCGCACTGGGCTTCGGTCGCGTTCGGGGTGCCGCCGCGCCCGGGCTTTCTCTCGACTGGGGCTTCGTTCAACCCGACGCTTCGGAGGCGCCGGCGTCGGACGCCTCGAGGAAGACGCCCGTGTAGAGAAGCCGTTCCCGATAGACGAACCGCCCTTCGATCTCGCGTCGCCCGAACCAGGAGGGAGCCGACGGGTCGACGAGCCGCACCTGGAACTGCCCCGGACCCGCGAGCTGCACCTCCGCGTCGTGGAACTCCAGGGTGTGTCGCAATCGCGGGAAGTAGGCCTTGTAGAAGCTCTCCTTGGCGCTCCAGACGAGCTTCGCCCAATCGCGCCCGAGCGCGCGGTCGTGCTCCTGCGCGCGATCGCGTTCGGCCGGCCCGAGCACGGTGTCGATCACCTCGGTCGGCAGGGCATCGGCACCCTCGACATCGAAGCCGAGCGCGACCACGTCGCTCGCGCGGGCGACCACCGCACCGCAGGCATCGTCACAGTGGCTGATGCTCCCGACGAACCCCTGGGGCCACACGGGGACCCGATCCGGGTCGCGGGGCAGGGCGCCCGCCTCGCCACCGAGGGTCGAGAGGGCATCGCGCGCGCAGGCGCGTCCAGCGGCGAACTCGCGTCGACGCTTCGCGACCGCCCTGGCCACGATGGCCACCTCGCCCGCCACGAGCGGCGCCTCCCAATCGCTCGCTTCCGCCATGCGCAGCGCGGAGGCTTCCGGAAACAGGGACGCGATCTCCGCGACGTGGGTCGGCAACGGCTGGGATCCTCTCGGGCCGCCGGCGTGGGCGAAGCGCGATTCTACGCCCGGCGCCTCGGGTCGCCCACGCTCCGGAGCCCCTTGGCGGGAAGCCCGGACTTCGGCGGGGTCCGGGCGAGGGGCTACTCTCGTTCTCCGTCGCTCGACGAACTGCCCGAGACCCGCGTGCAACCCGACCCCCCTGCCGACTCCGCCCCGCTCGCCCCTGCCGCCCCGGTGGCAGTCTCGGGCGACGCGCCCTTCCTGTACTTCGCCTGGCTGGTCGCGCTGGTCGGGACCTTCTCCAGCCTCTTCTTCGGCGAGGTGATGCAGCTGCCGCCGTGCACGCTCTGCTGGTACCAGCGCATCTGCCTGTTTCCGCTGAGCCTCGTCCTCACGGTCGGGATCCTGCTGAAGGACGCCCGCGTGGTGCACTACGCGCTGCCGCTCGTGGTGCTGGGCTTCGGGATCGCCGTGTATCACAACGGCGTGTACTGGGGCGTGATCCCCGAGTCCCTGTCGCCCTGCGCCGAGGGCGTGTCGTGCCGCGAGGTGCACCTCGAGTGGCTCGGGTTCATCACGATCCCGTTCCTGTCGTTCTCTGCCTTCAGCTTGATCGGGGCTAGTCTGTGGCTCCATCAGCGCACCACGGGGAGCACGGAAGCGTGAACAAGGAAGGAAGCCCATGAGCAAGGAAGCAAGCCGGTTGGCCCTCGCGGCGGGCGCGTTGCTCGTGGTTTTCGGGATCGGCGCGTTCCTCTACAACCAGTCCCAGAGCGACGCCCAGTCGAGTCTGCTGGCCGCCGCCGACGACACGGTCTTCGAGCGCCCCCACAGCGTGACCAAGGGGTCTGCCGACGCGCAGGTGACGATCGTCGAGTTCCTCGACCCCGAGTGCGGCTCCTGCAAGCTGATGCATCCCTACGTGAAGCGGGTCATGAACCAGTACGGCAGCCGGGTGCGTCTGGTCATCCGCTACCTCCCGCTCCACAAGAACTCGATCCAGGCGATCGCGGCGCTTGAGGCGGCCCGCGAGCAGGACCGCTTCTGGGACATGCTCGAGATCCTGTTCCGCGAACAGCACATCTGGGGCTCGCACAAGCTGCCGCGCCCCGAGCTCATTCCGGGCTACGCCGAGCAGATCGGGCTCGACATGGAGGCCTACGATCGGGTGGTGAGCCGCGGCGAATACAAAAAGCTCGCCGACATCGATCGCGCCGACGCGGCAACGCTCGGTGTGCGCGGGACGCCGACCTTCTTCGTCAACGGACGGCCCCTCGAGAAGCTGGGCTACGACGGGCTGCGTCAGCTCGTCGCCGACGCCCTCGCCCAGTCCTCCCGCACCGACAGCGAGTCCGGCACCGAGAGCTAGCGGCCCCGCGTCAGCGGGTTTCCGGGCGATTCACGGCGGCGATCTGGTCGTTCAGCGTCCAGAAGTCGTAGAGCACGCCCACGCCGACGATACCCCCGCTCACGAGGTAGAGGATCCCGGTCCAGAGCTTCCCGAGGTAGAAGCGGTGGATGCCGACCACGCCGAGGAAGGTGAGCAGCCCCCAGGCGAGGCTGTAGTCGATCTCTCCGGTGACGAAGCGTTCGTCGGCGTCGCGGTCCATCGAGGGGATCAGGAACAGGTCGATCAGCCAGCCGATTCCCAACAGGCCCAGCGTGCAGAACCAGAGGGTGCCGGTGTAGGGCTTGCCGTAGTAGAAGCGATGGGACCCGAGGAAGCCGAAGAGCCAGAGCAGGTAGCCGATGCTCTTGCGGTGGGTGTCGCCGCGGGCAGCGGCCTCGGAACTCATCGGCTGCCCTCGACCACCAGGTACACGATCCGCACGAAGGTGATCACCGCCGAGGTCAGCACCAGGGTGAGCCCGGCGTAGAAGACCCCGAAGCTGGCCGGGTAGCCGACGCTGAAGGCATTCAGGGCGAGGGCGATCGCCGCCAGCAGGGCACTCACCCAGAAACCCACGTCGAACACGATCGTCTCACGCAGGAAGATCGAGCCGAAGAGCTGACGCTGACGGGTGAAGGTGCGGGCCAGCAGGGCCAGCGTTGCCAGGCCGAGGCCCGCGCTAGCGATCGACCAGACACTCTCCTCGGCGATCTCGAACGCCAACAGGCCGACGGGGAGCAGCGAGAAGGCGATCGTGGTACCGCCGGCCTCGACCATCACGCGCAGGCGCAACTCGGCCATCGGAGCCGCGCGCGATTGCAACACCGCGACGATGCCCGCAAAGCCGAGCACCGCGACGGCGATCTCGGCGGTCGTCAGGAGCGTGTCCGAGGGATTCACGAGGCCTCACCGTACCCGCGCGAAAAGCGGCCCGGCAAACTACCACGCGGGCCGTGGCCGGCCAACGCGCGCCCCGCGGCGACGAGAGGGCATCTCATCGACCCCTCGGTCGCCAGGCACCCGCCTTCGCTCCGATCTCTTCGTTGCGAAACCTCGCCGTAGCGTCGCTATGCCTGCGGTTTCGCGCCTCGACCTCGGGCCGAATTCGGGCCCCTGTCTCGGTCGGGGTCGATGCGATGCCCTCTACTCGTCGAAGCTCAGCGTGCTGGCACCCGAGCCGGGCACGTGCTCGAGCAGCTCGAAGACGTTTCCGAACGGGTCGCGTCCGTAGGCGAAGCGGGCGGGCGAAGCGCCGAAGGGAGGTGTGTTGAACGTCACACCCTTCGAGACCAGGTAGTCGTAGTCGGTCTGGAAGTCGTCGGTGCAGACCGCGAAATGAGTGAGCCCGGTCCGGTTCACCGGTCGGTTCGCGACGCCGTCCTCGGGGCTGTTGAACTCGAAGAGTTCGATGCAGGAGTTGCCCTTGCGGACCATGCGCACCTTGCAGCCGGCGTCCTCGATTCCGAAGGCCTCGTCCATCGGCGCGACGCCGGAGGGAATGTTCGCCTCCATCACCTGTTCGAAACCCATCACGCCGCAGTAGAAATCGAGCGCCTTGTCCATGTCGGGGACGGCCAGCGCGGGGTGGTGCACTCCCAGAATCATCGCTGCTCTCCTTGCACGAGCGACCGTCGGGCCGCCCGGTGGCTTGGGGAGCGGGAGCATACCGCGAAGGCTGCCGTCGGTGGGGGCCTGGTCAGCCGGGCGTGACCAGGCAGTCGAGGATGCGCTCGATCTCCGCCCGCTGCTCGGCGCGCGGCGCCGGCCCGTCGTTCACCACACGATCCGCGGCGCGGAAGAACGGCAGGAACGCGGGTTCGTCCTCGCAGCGTTTCGCCACCTGGAGCGGGCGTCCCGTCCCGACGCGGGCGTCCCAGGCGGCGCGCACCTCGCTCCAGAACCGTCCCGTGGCTTCCCAGTAGGCGTCGCCGGCGCTGAAGTCGAAGCCCCGGATCCGCTGGTAGCGGTTGACGCCGATCTCGCGGGCGCGATCGGCGAGGGGGCGCCCGCTCTCCGTGTCGAGGACGCGTTTGCGGTTGTCCTGTTCGTGCACCCAGCCGCTCGGCATGACGGTCAGGCGGTGGCGCCCCTCGAGCACGTGGTAGTCGTCGCGGACGCTGCTCTCGCGGCGGGGCAGCGGACGCCAGCCATCTTCGCTGGTCCATACCGAGGCCTGGGGGCCGTGCTCCCAGCTGCCGAGGGTGGCGTAGCGCGGCGAGTCGTCGACCTGGTAGACGGTCTGGCTCCAGCGCCCGCGGGCTTCGCCCGCGTTGACGCGCTCGAGCCGCCAGCGCTGGAGGCCCTGGTACCGCAGCGCGCGCTCGGGTTCGTAGCGCCAATCCTGCCGCCAGTGCTTCTGGACGAAGGGACCGAGGAGCTCCCCGTCATCGCCCTCGACCACCATCACGAGGATGTGCTGGAGCCGCACGAAATGCGGACCGGATTCCACCACGTAGATGCGTTCGGTGCCCCAGGATCGGTACGGCGTCGCGGGCTCGGTCGCGCCGTCGAAGCGGACCGTCTCGAGGAAGTCGAAGCTGGCCCGGTAGTCGCCGGCCATGGCCAGGATCGCGGCCCGGTCCCGCTCCGGCAGATCGAGGGAGTCGGCCTGGAGCGCGCGCCACGCCTGCGGCGGCTCGGGGTCGAGCTCGACGGCGGGCCCCTGGGTGGTGCCCCCACGCGGGGGCAGGACCTCGGGTGAGACGAACCCCCAGCCAAACAGATACGGACGCGACGGCGGTTCGTTCATGTGGGCGCAGGCGCTGGCCAGCAGCGCGCAGCCGAGCAGGACGATGCGGGAGACGGGATTCATGGGCATGACCTCGCCCCGAACCATAACCGGCCCTCGCGGGCGCGGATGCAGCACTGGGGGGTGGTCCCACCAGCCGCGCGGTGACGCGCCCCGGGCGACCACTGCGCGGGCGCCGTACCCTGCCTCCGGCCCATGTCCGACCTGCGCGAACGCCTGATCGACCCGCTCGAGAAGCTCTTGCTGGAGCATCCGCGCTGGGTCGTGGTCAGCGTGGCGCTGCTCTTCGCGCTGAGTCTGCTCGCGCTCGTCGACCTGCGCAGTGGCGAGCCGCGCCTGCGGCTCGATCCCTCGGTCGATGGCCTCTTGCCCGAGGACGATCCGGGCCGGCAGTACCTCGAGCGGATCCAGGCCCTCTTCGACAGCGGCGACGTCGTGTTGATCGGGCTGTCCAGCGACGACGCCTTCACCCGTGAGCGGCTCGCCCGGCTGGAGGAGCTCTCCGAGGCGATCGAGTCCGAGCCCGAGGTGCTCTACGTCTCGAGTCTCTCGACGGCCGTTCACATCCGCGGCGAGAACGGGGCGCTGCGCGTCGGACCGTTCTTCGAAGACGTGCCCGAGACGCCCGCGGAGCTCGCCGACCTGCGCGAACGTGCCCTCGCCGATCCGATCTATGCGGGCAACCTGATCTCGCGCGACGGGCGCGTGGCCGTCGTCGCGGCCCAGCTCCTGGATGTTTCCGAGGAAGCGCTGATCACCTCCCGCTTCGACGAGCGGATCCGCGCCCTCGCGGAGGCGGCTGCGGGGGACGCCGAGGTGTGGATCACCGGGGCACCCCACATCCAGGCCGAGATCGCGCGCCTCCTGCGCCGCGACATCCAGGGCGTCCTCCCGATCGCCTACGTCGTGATGGCCCTGGCGGCTTTCGTGGCGTTCCGGAGCTGGCGTGGGGTGGCGATCCCGATGCTGACCGTCGGGGTCGCGGTCACCGCGACGATGGCGTGCATGGCCGAGATTTCGGGCTCGCTCAACCAGGTGACCTCGGCCGTGCCCTCGATCCTCGTGGTGGTGGGCTTCGCCTATGCGGTGCATCTGCTGGCGGCCTACGAAAAGGCGCGGCGCGCCGGGGAGGGCGACTCGCGGGCGCTGGTGCACGGAGCCCTGCGCGAAACGGCGATCCCCGTGTTCTTCACGGGCGTGACCACCGCCGCCGGGTTCCTGACGCTCACGACGAGTTCGCTCCACGCGGTCCAGCAGTTCGGGTTCTACAACGCGCTCGGTGTGGGGCTCACGACGCTCTTCGCGCTCACGCTGGTCCCCGCCCTGCTGCGGCTGCTGCCGGTGTCGTCCGGGGCGGTCACTCCTTCCCAAACCGAGCCCGATCGCTTCGACCGCTGGCTGTCGCGCGTCGCCCAGTTCGACCTGCGGCGGCGCTCGACGGTGCTCCTGTCCGCCGCGGTGTTGGCCGCCGCCGCCCTGATCGCGACTACGCGGATCGAGGTCGGGACGAGTCTGGTCAGCAGCCTGTCCGGCTCGAATCCCAGCCGCATCGACTTCGAAGCCTTCAACCAGCACCTCCAGGGCGCCAACGGGTTCCGCGTCGTGCTCGAGGCCCGCGAGCCCGACGCGTTCAAGGACCCGGTGTCGCTCCGGGCCGTCGACGACCTGACGAGCTGGCTCCTCGAGCAACCCGAGATCGGCGGCGTCACGTCGCTGGCCGACTACGTGAAGACCATTCACCGCGGCGTCGACGGCGAAGCCGCCTTCCGGATCCCGGATTCGGCCGAAGCGGTGAGCCAGCTGTTGATCCTCGGCGAGAACGAGGAGCTCCAGCGCTTCGTGGTGCCGGACTACAGCGTCGCGAACCTCGAAGTGCGCACCTCGGCGATCGATTCGAGCGCGTTGGTGCCGCTGGTGCATCGCATCCAGACCCGCCTCGACGAACTGCCGGGCTCACTCGCGGGCCAGGTCACCGGCAACACGGTGCTCGTGGCCCAGACCCTCGACGAGATCGCCGTCGGCCAGCTGCGCAGCCTCGGCACCGCGTTCGTGATCATCTACCTGATCCTCTCGTTCCTGTTCACGTCGTTCCGCATCGGGCTCGTGGCGTTGATTCCCAACGCGCTCCCGGTGCTGGTCTACTTCGGTCTCCTGGGACTCTCCGGTGTCTCGCTCAACGTCACGACCGGGCTCGTGGCCTGTCTGGTGCTCGGGATCGTGGTCGACGACACGATCCACCTGATGGCCCACTTCAACGAAGCGGCGAAGCGGATGGCCGACGAGCGTCGCGGCGTCCTCGAGGCCGTGGTCGCCGTGGGGCGACCGATCACCTACACGACGATCGCCCTGTGTCTGGGATTCCTGTGCTTGCTCGCGAGTGGCAACGCCAATCAGTTCGAGTTCGGATTGCTCTCGGCGGCGACCCTCGCGATCGCCTGGGTCATCGACATCACGCTGACGCCGGCGATCGCCGGACGCCTCCGGGTGGTCACGCTCTGGGACGTGCTGCGCCTCGATCTCGGTGAGGCGCCCCAGCGTTCGATTCCGGTCTTCAAGGGACTGACCGAGCGGCAGGCACGCATCGCGGCGCTGATGGCCTCCTTCCGGCCCTTCCGTGCCGGCGACTGTGTCGTGGCCGACGGGACGCTGGGCGACGAGATGTTCGTGGTGATCGACGGCGAACTGGAGGCGAGCGTCGGGAGCGGTCCGACGCGGACCGTGCTGCGCACGATGCGCCGCGGCGACCTGATCGGCGAAGTCGGACTGGTGCTGGGGCGGCGCTCGGCGGACGTCGTGGCCATGACCGACGGGCGACTCCTGCGGCTGACCCGAGAAGACCTGGATCGGCTGAGTCGACGCTATCCGCGGATCGCCGCGATCCTGAACGGGCGGCTCAGCGAGGTGCTCGCGATGCGCCTGGTGTCGCTGACCGGTCGCGTGGGATCGGCCACCGAGACCCGGGAAGCCGCTTCGTCGCCACCGCCGACGCCCTGAACCCGGGGGCGTGGGCTAGGCGATCGCGATCACGCGGTAGTGGTGGGCGGCCCGCGGCGTCTTGACGTCGACCTCTTCCCCGGGCGCGCAACCGAGCAGCGCGCGACCGAGCGGCGCCTGGGGCGTCAGCACCGACACGGTCTCGTCGTCGACGTTCACCTCGATGCCGCCGCCCGCCGGCAGCAGGAACACGAGTCGTTCGTCGCCGTCGTCCGCCTCGAGGGCGGCCAGCTGGTTCACGCCCATCCCATCGCCCGCGTCGAAGGGCTCGAGTCGGAGGCCGGCCAGGGTGGCCTGGGCCTCGCGGAGCGCCTCGACGCGCTCGGCCAACCCGCGCGCGAGGTAGCCCGCCTCGATCGCCCGGGTGTCCTTCGGATTCTCCTGGCGGGTCTCGCTGTGGGTCGCGCCGGCCTGGCTGGCCTGTTGGGAAGCGGCGAGCTCGGCGAGTCGGGCGTCGATCGCGGCCCGTACGGCGGCGAGGGTCCGCTCTTTGTCCGGAAGCTGCGGCATTTCGCGGAGCATAGGCGTCGCGCGAGATCGGATCCCTATGGTCCCAGCGGAACCCTCCCGGGGCGTCCGCGACTCTCGCCTCAGCTCTCCCTGGCCCGAGGCCGATACGTTCGCGGTGCACGCTTCTTCCAGGGACGCACAGCTGCCGACCGAGGTGGGACTCATCTCGGGAGACATGGAGCTCGTGCAGGAATGCGCCGAGGCGCTTTCTCACGCGGGCTTCGGCGTCACGCCGATCGATCCCGACGACGTGTCGCGGGTGTCGCGGCCGCCCACCTTGCTCGTGCTCGACCATCGCCGCGCCGAGGAATCCTGGGAGAAACGGCTCCGCGCGCTGCGCGCCAACTTCGGAACGCTCCCTCCGACACTGATCCTGGTTCCCGACCGCCACGAGCCGCCCCACGGCGGTGTCGAGTTCCAGACGAGCCTCGACTTCGAGCGTCTTCCCGTCGCCTGGGACTGGGTTGCGGCCCGCCTGCGTCGGCTGCAGACCACCGGCATCACGCCCGGTGGTCCCGAACTCGAGCAGCTCCGCCGCGTCGGATGGTTCGACGCGCTGACCGGGCTCGCCACCCGGCATCATTTCATCGAGGAGCTGGGCAACCTCTGCTCCGACGATCGCCACGTGGCGCTTCTGTTGATCGACGTCGACGCGTTCAAACGCGTCAACGATCGCTACGGACCCTGGAATGGCGACCTGCTGCTCCAGGAGATCGGGAACCGGCTGCGCGCCGCCGTGCGCTCCTCGCCCGAGATTCCCGCGATCACGACGGATACGAACCGTCCGGTGCTCGGACGCCTGAATGGCGACGAGTTCACGATCGCGGTCCCCGACATCGAGTTGCCGGCAGCCCAGCGGGTGGCCGACGAGGTGGCCCATTGCTTCGACACCCCCTTCGAGGTGGACGGGGTCGAGCTGCGGGTGCGCGCGAGCGTCGGGATCGCCTCCTCGCCGATCCACGGCACCACGCCCCAGGAGCTGGTGCACAGCGCCGACCTGGCGATGCAGGGGGCGCGTCGCTGCCGCGACGGCCAGCCCTTCGTGTACAAGGGAGAGGTCGGCGAGGCGGCGGAGCGCCGCGCCCTGATCGAAGAAGGGCTGCCCCGCGCTCTCGAAGCCGGTGAGTTCCAGCTCTGCTACCAGCCTCGTCTGCATCTACGCAGCATGCGCATCCGCGGAGCCGAGGCGCTGATCCGCTGGACCCATGCGGAACTCGGGCCCATTTCGCCCGGCGAGTTCATCCCGATCGCCGAGGAGACCGACCAGATCTTCGACCTCGGGGGCTGGGTCCTCGAACGGGTGTGTGGTGACATCGCCGAGGGGATCCTGGGCGCGGACAACCTCACCGTATCGCTGAACGTGTCGTCCCGGCAGTTCGAGCGTCCGAACCTCGCGCGCGAGTTCCTGGACGCCATCGAAGCCAGCGGTGTCGACCCCGCGCGCATCGAGTTCGAAGTGACCGAGAGCGTCGCGCTGCGCCGCGTCGAAGAGGCCACCCGCATCCTCGAAGAGCTGCAGGCAGCGGGCTGCCATGTGGCCCTCGACGATTTCGGAACCGGCTACTCCTCGCTGCAGACCCTGCTCGAGCTCCCGCTCGACACCCTGAAGCTCGATCGCTCGGTGGTGGGCGGGATGGCCGCCGATGAGGACAAGCTCAGCGTCGTGCGCGCCATGGTCTTGATGGCCCACAGCGTCGGCCTGCGCGTGGTGGCCGAAGGCGTGTCCGAGGACGTCCTGATTCCGCTGCTCGGCCAGCTCGGTTGCGACGAGGCCCAGGGATTCGCGATCGCCCACCCGATGCCCGCGAAGAAGCTCGCGGATCGACTGCGGAGGCAGGCGCTGTGAGCGATCCCAACGACACCCGACACGTCGATGCCCTGAACGAGGAGGCTTCTCAGCCGCTCTTCGGTCCGGACACGCGACTGGTGGTCTCTCAGTGGGACGTCGGGGAGGAGCAGCTGACCTCCATCGGCACGGGAACGCTCGCCTCCCCGCTGGCCGTCGGACAGCCGCTGCGGCTGCGGATTCGTCGCCAGCGCGGTCTCGAGACGAGCGACGTGCGCTCGCTGGTCTACCTCTCGGAGCGGGACCTGGCCGTCGTGACCGAGGCGACGGTCTACGTCGTGAGCCATCTGGATCGAGACGCCGGCGTCGATCTCGTGGCAGAGCTCCGCGCACGCTTGACCGACGAGTCGCTGTTTCCGGCCGAGGACAGCGCCGGCTTGACCGACTACGTGCGACTCGACACCCGTGAGGGCGAACGCGAGCGCGCCCTCGGCAAGGTGCGGATTCGCGTGCAGCGTGGAGATACGCCGCAGCAGGACGTCGGCGTGGGTGAACTCCTCTCGGACGTCGCGGTGGGGGCCCCGGTGCGCTTCACCACCGAGGACGGCGCCGTCCGCGTGACCAGCGACATCGTGTCCGTGCGCTGGCGTTCCGAAGAGTCGATCGAGGTGGAGACCGCGAACTCGCGCTACCTCTTCGAGGCGATCGAGTAGGCATCCGCGCCGCGCGATGCCTCGCCCCGGAGGTTCGCGTGCTGACCGATTCGGACCGACGCGCCTGCTACGACCTCGCGCTGCACTACGCCCGAGCCGTCGATCGACGCGTCTACGCCGCGCTCTTGCCGCTGCTGGCCCCGGACGCCCTGATCGCCGTGCACCCGGGGGATCCGAGCGAGGTCGCGCCCGACGCGGAGATGCGCGGCCATGCAGAAGTCCTCGCTGCGATGCCGCGAATCGAGGCCTATCGGGCCACCTTCCACCTGGTCGGAAATCAGACCCTCGAGGCCGACGGCGAGGGGCGCGCGCGGGGTGAGACCTATTGCACCGCGCACCACATCTACGCGCGCGATGGACGCGACCGCGATCGGACGATGCACATTCGCTATCAGGATCGCTTCGCGCGCGCCGAGAGCGGTTGGGTGTTCAGCGAGCGCCGGCTCTGGGTGGTCTTTACGTCCGACCGACCCCTCGAGGAAGGCGCGCCGAGCTGAGCGGGCGCTGGCCCCGGGCCGCGTCCGGAACGCGCAGTGTCGCGCGCTCCGGACGCGGTCTAGAGCAGGCCGGTGACGTCGGCCTCGATGTCTTCGGGCGCGACCGGCGGCGCGTAGCGCTTCACCACCTGGCCTTCGCCGTTGACGAGGAACTTGGTGAAGTTCCAGGCGATGTCCTCGTTGCCTTCCTCGTCCGGGTTTCCCGCTTTGAGGAACTGGTAGAGATCAGAGGCGCCTGGCCCGTTGACCTCGATCTTCGCGAACATCGGAAACGACGCATCGTACTTCGAGCGCGCGAACTCGAGGATTTCCTCGTTGCTCCCGGGCTCCTGGGCGCCGAACTGGTTGCAGGGGAACGCCAGAACGCTGAAGCCCTGGCCCTTGTGAGTCTCGTGAAGGGTACGCAGACCTGCGTACTGGTTCGTGAGTCCTCACTGACTCGCGACGTTGACGACCAGACACACCTTGCCGGCGTAGTCCGAGAGCGCCACGTCTTCGCCCGTGATGGACGACATCTGGAAATCGTGCAGGCTTGCCATGCGGATCCTCCTCGGGCGCAGCATACGCGATCCCTGCGCCCGAGGGGGGCGCACCCGGGCACCCCCGCCCGCTAGAATGCCCGCGAGGGAGAACGGTGGAACTCAAGGACAAGATCGTCGTGGTGACCGGGGCTGCCAGCGGCATCGGGAAGGCGTTGGCTGCGCGCTTCGTCCAGGAAGGGGCGCGTCAGGTCGTCGCCGTGGACTTGAACGAGGTGGGCGCGCGGGGAACGGCCGAGGCCTTCGGCTGTGTCTCGATGGGCGCAGACGTGTCGCGCGAGGCCGACGTGCAGCGGGTGATCGAGCGTACCGAGGACGAGATCGGCCCGATCGATCTGTTCTGCTCCAACGCCGGCATCGGCGCCGCTCCCGAACTCGCGTCGGACAACGAGGAATGGCAGCGCAGCTGGGACGTCAACGTCATGTCCCATGTCTACGCTGCGCGTCACCTGGTGCCGCGGATGGTCGAGCGCGGCGGCGGCTACTTCATGAACACCTCGTCGGCGGCCGGGCTGCTCAACCAGATCGGCGGTGCCGCCTACGGGGTGACGAAGCATGCCGCGGTGGGCTTCGGCGAGTGGCTCGCGCTCACCTATGCCCATCAGGGCATTCGCGTGTCGATGCTCTGCCCCCAGGCGGTGCGCACGCCGATGACCGCGAACGACAACGACGCGACGGCGGCCGCCGCGAACGACGGGATGATCGAGCCCGAACAGCTCGCGGACACGGTCATCGAGGGCCTGGGGGACGAGCGCTTCCTGATCCTGCCCCACGCCGAGGTGATCGAGTACATGCGGCGGAAGACCGCCGACTACGACCGCTGGATCGGGGGCATGAACCGCCTGATGCGGCGCATCACGGGACAGGACTAGCAGGATGCTGAAAAACCCATTCCCGTCGCCACGCGGCGTCTTCCGGCCGCCTTCTTCGTTCTCGAAACTCGCTGTAGCGACACTACAGCTTCGTTTCGTCGCCTCGAAGGCAACCGGAACTCGCTCGTGTGGCTCGGTCCAGGGTTCTTCAGCAACCTGCTAGCGCTCGCTGCTTCCTCAGGAGGCGGCGACGAAGTCGATGATGCGCTGGGCGAACTCGTCGGCGCGGCCTTCCTGCAGGAAGTGACCGCCCCCCTGGATCGGCTGGTTCTTCGCCGTCGGGACCCGTGACAGGAAGGGCTGCTCGCCGCCCTGCGAGACCGGATCGTTGTCGGAGAAGCAGCACAGGAACGGCTTCTCCCACTTCGAGAAGACCTCCCAGGCACGCTGGTTCGCCGGTACCGAGGGATCGTTCGGCAGGGTCGGGACCTGGGTCGGCATCGCCCGCGGGCCCATCTTGTACGACGGATCCGGGAACGGCGCTTCGTAGGCGGCGATTTCCTCGGGCGTGGCCTGGCGACCGTCGAGCGACCCGACGATCGGCGCGGACACCGGGATGTCCTCGGTGTCCCAGCACCATTTCTGCCAATAGGCAAAGGCGGCCTCCGGCGCCTCCGGGTTGCCCTTGCCGATGGCCGCCATCACTTCGGGGAGGCTCGGGGTCGGCGCCTCGCGCCGGAACCGTTCGACGGCGGCGACGCGTTCTTCGGTCACGTTCTGGGGCACCGGGATCCCGGTGTTCGCGATGACGACGCGCGCAAAGCGCTCCGGGTTCTCGGCCACCATGCGCAGCCCGATCAGTCCGCCCCAGTCCTGGCCGACGAAGGTCGTATCGCGCAGATCGTTCTGCACGAGCCAACGCGTCATCCAGTCGACCTGGCGCTGGTAGCTGTAGTCCTCGCGCGCTGCCGGCTTGTCCGACCGGCCGAAGCCGACGAGGTCCGGCGCCACGACCCGAAGTCCCGCGTCGATCAGCCGCGGAATCATCAGCCGATAGAGGTAGCTCCAGGTCGGCTGGCCGTGCATGCACAGCACCAGCGGACCGTCCGCGGGGCCCTCGTCGACGTGATGGATGCGGAGCGTGCCGCCGTCGCCGTCGTCGACCTCGGTGTAGTGCGGAGCGAAGGCGTAGCCGGGCAGGTTCTCGAAGCGGGCGTCGGGGGTCCGAAGGGTCTTCATGGGGTCTCCTTGGGGCGCGGGCGAATGTTGACACGGACCGTGTCAAAAGTGAATGGCCCGGGCGCTCGAGTCTCGGGTCCGTCGGGCCCGCTCCGCCAACCCCTGGGGGGCAGTGCGTCCGGGAGCGGGCCTCGTCTGGCGCCCCACCCGCCGCGTGTGGTTGTATTGGCGGCGTCCGGGCAGCCGTCGGGAACGCGCGAAACCCGTGAATTTCCTGGACGCATCGGCCCAGCGGTGCGAGCGCGCACGGTGAGCACACCACGAGGGGGGACGGGCGTGAAGGACTCCTCTGCCACCTATTCGTTCGTGGTCCCGATCTACAACGACGGGCGCTTGGCGGAACGCTTCTGCGTCGAGTTCGAGCGGGTGTTCCGGGAGTACCTGGCCTGCGAGGCGATCGAGGGCCAGGTCGAGCTGATCTTCGTGAACGACGGCAGCGTCGACGATTCGATCGAGCTGCTGCGCAAGCTGGCGGGCAACTTCCCGTTCGTGCGGGTGATCGATCTGAGTCGCAACTTCGGCCAGCACCTGGCGCTCTCGTGCGGGTACAAGCACGCGTCCGGGGACTATGTCGGGATGCTGAACGTCGATCAGCAGGATCCTCCGAGCCAGATCCCGAAGCTTCTCGACCTGATTCGCAGCGGCGACGCCGACGTCGTCTACGGCCTGCGCATCCAACGGAACGATCCCGCGATCAACCGCTGGACCTCGCGACTCTTCACCCAGGTGCTCAACAAGCTCACCGGGTACGACACTCCGCTCAATATCTCGACGCTGCGCGTGATGTCGCGTCGGTTCGTCGACGCCTACGACCAGCTCACCGAGAAGAGCCGCTACCTGCCCGGGCTCGAGATGTGGATGGGCTTCAAGAAGGACTACACGCCGATCACCCATCAGGAGCGCGAGGAGGGGACGTCGAGCTACACGTTCCGGCGCCGGCTGCTCTTCGCGTTGTCGGCGATCGTGTCCTTCTCGGATCTGCCGCTGAAGTTCGCCGTCGTGACGGGGACGCTGGTGGCGGCGGTCGGCTTCCTGTTGACGGCCTTCCTGATCCTCCAGAAGCTCTTCTTCCTGGAGATTCAGCCGGGCTATACGACGACGGTCTCCCTGATCGTCTTCCTCGGCGGCGTCCAGATCCTGTTCATCGGGCTGGCGAGCCTCTACATCGGACGCGTCCTGCGGGAGGTCCAGAACCGCCCGGCCTGGATCGTCCGCGATACCTACAACTTCGGATCAGTTCGGGAGAGTCGATGAGCGACAGCGCCAAGTACAAGCAGGTCATCGAGGCGAACATCGCGCTGCACAGCCGCGCGGCGGCCGACTACAGCACCTGCGAGCCCCACTTTCGCCCTGAGAACGTCGCCAAGGTCGACGCCATCCTGGCGCGGATCTTCGAAGAGACGGGCGCCAAGCGCATGCTGGATCTGGGGTGCGGCACGGGCTTCATGATCGGGATCGGCAAGAAGTACGCGAAGGAGATCCACGGCGTCGACGTCACCCAGGCGATGCTCGACGAAGTCGATCTCTCCGGGGATGCGTCGATCACACTTCACAACCACGACGCCGGCACATACCCGGTGGAGCCGGGCAGTTTCGACGTGGTCACGACCTACTCGTTCCTGCACCACCTCTACGACGTTCAGCCGACCTTCGAGACGGCGTACAACGCGCTCCGCCCCGGCGGCAAGTACTACGCCGACCTCGATCCGAACTACTACTTCTGGGAGGCGATCGACGGGCTCGACCGCGACGGCCCCTACGATCCGATCATCAAGCGCGAGATCGAGGCGGTGTCCCACAAAGACGAGGACATCCAGGAGACGCTGGGAGTCGACAAGGACACCTTCGACCAGGCCGAGTACGGAAAGAACGTACTGGGCGGCTTCAAGGAAGAGGAGCTGCGCGAGAAGCTGCGCAAGGCCGGCTTCTCGAGCGTCGACATCTTCTACTACTGGTACATCGGGCAGGGCGCGCTCATCAACGACGAGAGCCGCGATGCCGGAGACCGGGTGCGCCATGCCGAGGTGATGGAGACCGTCCTGCAGCAGGTGCAGCCGCTCTCACGGGTGCTCTACAAGTACATCGGGTTCGTCGCCACCCGCTAGCGCGATGAAGGTCGTCGTCCTCCAGTCGAACTATGTGCCCTGGAAGGGGTACTTCGATCTCATCCACGATGCGGACCTCTTCGTCCACTACGACGAGGTCAAGTACACGAAGAACGACTGGCGGAATCGCAACGCCATCCTCACCAAGTCGGGACGTCAGTGGCTCACGATCCCGATCGCGAAGTCGGCCGTCCAGCAGAAGATCAGCGAGGTGCGGATCGAGGACGCGCGCTGGCAGGAGCGCCACTTCCGCTCGCTCTACTACGGGTACAAGAGCGCGGCGCACTTCGCGCAGCTCGAGCCGCTGCTTCACGAGTTCTATCACGAGCGGGAGTGGGATCGGCTGATCGACGTGGACCGGCACATTCTGGGGCGGGTCAGCGACATGCTGGGGATCGCGACGCGCTTCGTCGATTCGGCCGACTACGCGCTGGAGGGGAAGCGCGAAGGGCGGCTCCTCGGGCTCCTGAAGCAGCTCGGCGCGACCGAGTACATCTCCGGGCCCGCGGCGCGCGACTACCTGACGCCCGTCGAGCCCGACTTCGCGGCGGCGGGGATCCAGATCACCTACAAGGACTACGCGGGCTATCCGACCTACCGCCAGATGAACCCCGAGTTCGACCACGCGGTTTCGATCCTCGACATGATCGCGAACGTCGCGCTGGACGAGATCGGCGAGCGGATCTGGGGCTGGAGGGACGCGCGCTGAGCGCCCTGGTCCGAGACCGCAACGGGGTCTGGGTGAGTGACGGTCAGGAGACCGTCGACTATCCCGAGTACACGCTGTCCGAGGATCTCTGGCACGAGGAGCGCAGCCCGTGGCACACCCATCGGGCCGCGATCATCTGTGATACGGCGCGGCGCCATCCCTTCGAGGGCGGCTTCGCCGACGTCGGCGGGGGCAGCGGCTACCTCGCCCTGATGTTGGGCCGCGCATTCGCCGACCGGGACTGCTTCCTCGTGGAGCCCGGCTACGAGGCCTGCCTTCGGGCCCGCGAGCGCGGAGTGGAGCTTGTCTACAGCACCGCCTACCGCGACTTCTCCTTCGACGAGAAGAAGATCGGCGGCGTCGGACTCTTCGACGTGATCGAGCACGTCGAGGACGACGCGGGCTTCTTGCGCGATCTGGCGCAACAGGCCGGTCCGGGGACGCGCTTCTACATCACGGTGCCGGCCTACGGCTGGCTGTGGTCCGACGTCGACGACTACAGCCAGCACCACCGGCGCTACGACCGCGGGATGATCCAACGCCTCGCCGACCGGACCGGGCTCCAGGTGCGACTCAACGCGTACTTCCACTCGTACCTGCCGCCCTTCACCTTCCTGCTGCGCTGCCTCCCCTACCGGTTGGGACTCACCCGGACGCCCGACGAGATCCTCGAGAGCGCGACCCAGCAGCTCGAGCCGAGCGGCCTCGGCGCCTGGATCTTCGAGCGGGGCGGGGCGTGGGAGCGGGCCCGGTTCGGAGACCGGGGGATGCGCTTCGGCGCGAGCTGCATCGCCGTCCTCGATCGCTAGCCGCCGTCGAGGATCACGCGCGAGCGCTACTCGACCGGCTGTCGGAACTTCCGCTGGTCGGGCGGCAGGTAGTACTCGTCGTAGGACGCGGGCACCTGAGCCAGGAAGCCGAGCTTCTGGCGCGCCTGCTCGGAGTAGCCCGACAGGTCCATGTGGCTCATCGCCCGCGGGATGTCGATGCGCTGCTTCATCCAGGGCCGACACATGTTCATCGTGACCGAGTGACGCCAGCGGTCGGTCTGGTTGTCGCCCCCCGCATGCCAGAGCCGCGGGTGGAGGAAGTTCACCGAGCCGGCGGGGGCGATGAGCCGTTCGGCGCGCGCGTAGAAGTCGTCTTGCGCCGGCGGCTCGACGCTGCGGTGGGAACCCGCCAGCAGCCAGGAGCCGCCGTTGCCTTCGGTGAAGTCGTCGAGCAGCACCATCGCGCCCATGTTGGTCTCGTAGCCCGGGATGATCCGCGGGCAGTCGACGTGGATCCGGTTCGAGAAGTTCGTGCCGCCCGGCGGCATCGAGGACGACGTGTAGGCGTAGACGATGCAGCCCTCGCCGAGCACCCACTCGAGGGGCTCGATCAGTCCCGGGTTGTCGAAGACCTCGATGAAGGGCCCGCCATAGAGCGAGCAGAGCATCACCATCGCGTAGTCGACGTAGTCCTCGCGGCCGTGGTGGTACTCGACCTCCTTCTCGATCGCGTTCTCGAGGGCCGATCGCAGCGCCTCGACTTCGCGTTTCGACAACACGTCCTCGACCACGCAGTAGCCGTTGGCGTCGACCTCTTCGAGGAACTGCTCGCGGCTCTTCATGCGGTGATTCACCCCGGTGGATGGATTTGTTCGCCGGATGGGCTCGCGTATACTGCTCCGCCAGCGCAGCACCCCGGACCATGACCGCGCAGGCGGAAGGGAAGAGTAGTCCAGAGGCATGCGACTCGGGCTGACGCGATCCAGCTTTTCCGCAGCGGCCGCGTTCGCGTCGATCCTGTTGGCCCTGCCGATGCTCTGGGCCCCCTCCGGGAATCCGCCGCTCCACGAGCGCTTCACGCCCGAGCTCGTCGAGCTGCACGCGATGTTCGACGCGACGAACCAGAGTCGGGCGCATCGCGTCGCGTTGGTCCTCGTCGCGGCCCTGGGTCTGGGCGGGATGCTCCTCGCCGACCGCGGGCGCATGCGCGCGTGGAGCGACCGTGCGCCGCAGGTCGCGCGCGGCGTGCGCTGGCTGTCTCGCCGCGGTGAGTGGGTGGCGGGCGTCGCACTCGCGGGCCTGCTGGCACAGTTCTCCGAGCGCGCGGCGATCAGCCTCGGGGTGGGTGTGCTGCTCACCGAGCTCCTTTCCCGTGCGGCCCCCTGGCTCGGGGCGGCCCGCACCCGAACCGTGCTCTCGGGGGTGACGGCGCTCTACGTCGCGCTCCTGATCCTGCCGGGGCTCGCGCTTCCCCTCGATCTCTCGGGACACCTCGCCTCGGTGGTGCCCGCGATCGAGGCCCACTACTCGGCTGTAATGGGCTCGGCGGGACGGCTCGCGCTCGGGGAAGGGGCGGCCAGCTTCAACTACGGCGCCCTCCTGCCGACGCTCTTCGCGATCTTCGCGCGCGCAGGGGGTGCGCCCGAGTTCGGGAGCGAGGTGCGCGTCGTCCAGCTCATGCAGGGGCTCTTCGCGTTGCTCGCCGCTGCCGCCTACGCGATCTGGCGACCGCGCCGTCCGCTGGCCGTCGTGCTGCCCCTGCTGCTGATCGCGCCGTCCCTGTCGAACTTCAACACGCTGGTCTGGTTTCCGAACCAGACCGCGTGGCGGTTCATCGGCTTCCCGCTGGCGGCGCTCGGGCTTCTCGCGGTCCGACGGCGGGATGCGGGATGGGGCGTGGCGATCTGGCTCGGCGGCGTGTCGGCGCTCCTGCTCGTGTCGAACCTCGAGACCGGGATCGCGGCCAGCGTGGGCTTCTGCGTCTACCTGGCTTCGCGCGCGCCCGTTCGCCTCGGCCCGCTCGTGGCGCACGGCATCGGCTACCTCGTGGGCGTCGGGCTCGGGCTGGGCGTGTTCGCCGGGTTCTTCCGCGCGTCGCTCGGCTACTGGCCTCTCGAAACGGCGCGCTCCCTGCTCGCCGACATGGGGCACGTCGCGTCGGGCTACGCGGGGAGTCCGCTTCCCTTCGACCCGTTGGCGTTGCTGCTGTTCGCCCACGCGGCGTTCACCGTCATCCGCGGCGCCATCCGCTGGCGGGCGGGAGCGCTCGGGCCCGACGCGAGCTTCCGGGTGGCCATCGCGACGACCCTGCTGATCTGGTTCGCCTACTACGTGAACCGGCCCTGGGCGATGAACCTGTGGACCCTGCTCTTCCTCTACGGGTTCCTGCTCGCCGATCTCCTGGATCCGCGGGTGCTCGCGCTGCGCGGGGGGCGTCCCGCGCGGGTCCTGTTGCCGGCGCGCACGGCGATCCTCGCCTTCCTGGTGCTTCCCGCGGCCATCGCGCTCAACTGGCAGGCGGTCGACGACGCCCGGCGCGCCGTGAAGCGCCTCGTGAAGGACCCGGTCGCCGAGCCCGAGGAACGTCGGGTCTCGGGGGTCTGGCTGGACGCGGAGGCGGCGTCGTCACTCGAGCGCCGCGCGGCATACCTGCGCGCCGCGGAAGGCGACCGGCTCCTCTCCCTCTCGGCCAGCGTGTACCTGCTGCCGCGCCTGTCGGGCCTCCAGTCTCCGCTGACGGTGCGCGATGCGTTCAACGGCACCCTGACACCCGGCGACTTCGACGGCCTCGTCGCCGAGATCCTCGCGCTCGCGCCCGAGCGCATCCTGTTCGACGCCGATCCCCGTTTCGCGGGTCCACCGCAGCAGCAGCAGTTCGTCCAGCGGCTGCAAACCCAGCTGGGCGCGGTCTATCGCCGCGACCCGGACGCCGACGACTGGCAGGTCTGGGTGCGGACCGGGGCCTCGCCCCCGACGCCGCCCCCGAACTAGAAGTCGAGCACGGCGTCGATCACGGTCGACTGTCGATCGTCCAGGTGCGCGAAGAACGGCAGGCGGACCAGGCGCTCGCTGACGTCTTCGGCCACCGGGCACTGGCCGGGCGCGCCGCCCCACGATTGCCCGGCCGGCGACAGGTGCAGCGGGATGTAGTGGAAGACCGCGTGAACGCCGCGGCCCTTCAGATGCTCGATCAACGCGTCACGGCGTTCTCGCGTGGGCAAGAGCAGCGCGAAGTTGTGATACGAGGGCTCGTGGTCCAGCGGCACGATCGGGAGCTGCACGTCGGTGCTCTTCGCCCACCCCTCGAGGCTCGCGTGATAGGTCTGCCAGATCCGCTTGCGGTGCTCCTGGATCACGTCGCGGCGCTCCAGCTGAGCGAGCAGCACACCCGCGAGGATGTCCGAGAGCAGATAGCTCGAGCCGGTGTCGACCCAGGTGTACTTGCCGACGTCGCCGCGCAGGAACTGGCTCCGGTTGGTGCCGCGATCGCGGATGATCTCGGCGCGGTCCACGAAGCGCTCGTCGTTCACGATCAGCGCGCCGCCTTCGCCACACGAGAAGTTCTTGGTCTCGTGGAAGCTCTGGGTGCCGAAGGTCCCGATCGTTCCCAGGTAGCGACCGTGGTAGCGACCGAACAGGCCATGCGCGTTGTCTTCGACCACCGCGATGTCATGGGCGTTCGCGAGCTCGAGGATCCGGTTCATCTCGCAGCCCACGCCGGCGTAGTGGACCGGGACGATCGCCTTCGTGTTCGGCGTGATCAGGCGTTCGAGCGCCACCTCGTCGAGGTTGAACGTGTCCGGGCGGATGTCACAGAAGACGGGTCGCGCTCCCTCGCGGGCGAACGCAGTCGCCGTCGAGACGAACGTGAAGGACGGCACCACGACCTCGTCTCCGGGGTCGAGCCCGAGCAGCAGCGCGGACATCTCGAGCGCGTGGGTGCACGAGGGCGTCAAGAGCACCCGCGGCACGCCGAGCGCCTCCTCGAGGAGTGCCTCGCATTGCTGCGTGAACGGCCCCATCCCCGACGTGTGCGCCTTCTCGACGGCTCGCATGATGTAGGCGAGCTCGTTTCCGTCGAAGGTGGGTTGGTTGAACGGAACTTCGTACGTCGTGGTCATGCCGTCCCCCCCCAGGGCTGTGGCCAGAGGATAGACGGATCCAGGACCGAGGCCGAGGCGTCCCCGCGAGGATTTCGCCCCCTCGGGGATCCGGCGTGGTCCTCCCTCTGGCCGTTTCACCGGGGCGGACGCCGCTCGCCGCTCGACGCACCTGTGCCATCGTCTGGGGCCTGCGCGAAGAGGGGGAGTGGACGCGATGAAGGTGGGCATCGTCGGCTTCGGCGATCTCGGCCACTACATGAAGACGGTCCTCCAGGAGTACGAGGGCGTACACGAGGAGGACTTCGCCTACTTCGACGACGTCTATCGCGACGCCGGCGGCGAGAATGCCTTCGCCTTCCAGGACCACGCCGACGACGCCTTCAAGGATCTGTCGTTCTACGTCTGCCTCGGGTACAAGCATCTCCGGGTCAAGAACGATCTGATCGGCCGACTCGTCGATCTCGGGCGCGCGGTGCCGCCCTTCGTGAGCGAGAGCGCCTGGGTGCACTCCTCCGTCGAACTCGGGCCGGGGGCGTTCATCTATCCCGGCTGTGACATCGATCGCGGGACGAAGATCGGACGCGGCAGCTGGATCGCGAATGGAGACGTGATCGCGCACGATTGCGAGGTCGGCGCGTGCTGCTGGTTCGGCGCCAGCGTGACCTTGTGCGGCAAGGTCAGCGTGGGGGGGGGCACCTTCATCGGCTCCGGAACCACCGTATCGAATGATGTGCACGTCGGATCCGACGTGATCGTGGGGTTGGGCACGGCCGTCACCCGCGACGTCGAGGACGGATCCTCCGTGATCGGCAATCCCATGCGGACCCTCGATCGACCGATCGAGCTGGTCTGAGCCCTCAGGACCCAGATGAGCGACTTCTACGGCGTACTTCCGCAAACCGAACTCGGCTCCGAACTCGATCGGCACCTCGAGGAGCTCTCGGTCCTCGGCTTCACCGTCATCGAGGACGTGATCCCCGAGCCCGACTTGGTCGACCTCCGTACCCGCCTGGACGCCATCTACGTCCAGCAGCAGGAGGAGGTGGAGCCCGAGTTCACCCTGCCCGACGTTCAGGAAGAGAACCAGGTGCGCGCGCCCCTCTGCTACGACGATCGGTTCGTCGACATGGCGCGGCACGAGCGGATTCTCCAGGTGATCCAGGCGAGCCTGGGTCGCTACTTCCTGATCCAGCTCCAGATCGGGATCATCAACGCGCCGGACACCGAGAACCGTCAGTCCGTGTGGCACCGCGATCTGCTCTACCAGGACTATACGAGCTCGAAGCCCCTGTCCGTCAGCGCGATGATCTGCCTCGACGACTTCAACGAGGAGACCGGGGGCACCAAGATCGTGCCCCATTCGCACCGGCTCGAGCGCATGCCGTCCTGGGAGTTCATCGAGAAGACCGCCGTCACGCCGAACGCCAAGGCGGGCTCGGTGACGATCATGGACTCGATGGCGATCCACATGGCGGGCTTCAACAGCTCCGGCGCCATTCGCCGGGGCCTCAACACCATCTACTGCTGCGGTCTGTTCAAGCAGCAGGTGAGCCTCCCCACTCAGCTTGCGGGCAAGTACGCGGACGATCCCCAGCTGAACGTTCTGCTCGGCTACGACGCCCAGCCCTCGGAGAGCGTGTACGCCTGGCGGAAGCGCCGTCACGATCGCTCCCGCAAGTCGGGGGGCTGACGCCCGCCCGGCCGACCCGCGCCGCGGGATTCTCGTCCAACGGCGGGTGAGCCGGGTCGGGCCCACCGGGGCCCGATCGGCGGAGGCGGGCCGCGGCTCCGCGAAGGTCGGCGCCTCGCGGCCCTGTTCTACACTGAGGTCCGCGATTGGTGTGGTGCAGCGCTCATGCCCGCACATGGGCAGGTCGATGACACAGGAAAAGGAGCCCTCATCGGTGGAGCCCTCGCCGACCTCCCACCCGGTCATCGATCCGGTCGCGGACCCGTCCGCGAACCGTGCCGTCACCATGATGCGTCGCGCCCGCATTCCGCTGTGGATCGCGATGGCGATGGTCGGCGTGGTGGTGATCGTGATCCCCGGGCTGCTCGGCGTTCCGACGCTCTCGGTGATCGGCGTCATGATCCTCGCCGCCCTCGCGGCGAATCTCCAGGCCGCCTCCGCAGGTCCCGTCTTGTTCGGTCAGATCGCCCACGTCGTCTACTTCGCCGCATTGGCCGCGGTGGCCTACGCGATCTTCGGGCTCTCGCTGCCGCCGGTGATCAGCGTGTACTTCCCGGCCATCGTGCTGCTCGGGGCAGCTCAGCTGCTCGGGGCGCGCGCGGCCCTGTTCTGGGCGATTCCCAGCGTGGCGCTCGTCGCCGCCGCCGTCTTCTACGCGCCCGCTGAACCCCGCGAGGTCGAGCCCGCCATCACCTTCGCGGTGCGCACGGCCACGCTGCTCACGATCCTCTCCTTCGCCGTCTCGTTCCGGCGGTCCCAGGATCGCCAGTCGGCCGAGCTGGAGCGGCGCGCCACAACGGACGCCCTGACCGGGCTCGCGAACCGCGGAAAGCTGGCGCGCGACCTCGACGACGCCCTCCAGCGTTCGCAGCGCTTCGAGCGCCGGGGCGCGGTCGTCTTCCTGGACCTCGACGGTCTCAAGTTCATCAACGACACGCAGGGCCACGCCGTCGGCGACGAGCTGCTCCGGGCGACCGCCGACACGATCGGTCGCTTCACCCGGAGCGTGGACACCGCCGCGCGCCTCGGCGGCGACGAGTTCGTCGTGCTGCTCTCCGAGTATGAGGACCCGCGGGGAGCCGAGGTCTTCGCCCGGAAGCTCCTGGCGAACCTCTGCGTTCCGATCGAAGTGGCGGGTCAGACGCTGACGCCGAAGGCCAGCGTCGGCATCGCCCCCTTCCCGCTCCCCGGGGCGGCCTCCCACGACCTGCTGCGGCTCGCGGACGACGCCATGTACATGGCGAAGCGCGCCGGCGGCAACCGGATCTTCGTGAACGACGCGCGCGGTGCGCGCGAGGTGACCGAAGCCGCCGACTGAGTTCGCCCAGGCTCGCGTGGGCGCGTTCGGAACACTCAAGCTCGCTTGAGTCGGTCGTCCCGAGGGGTCCCCAATCGCCGTCCTCCGACGGTGGAACCGACGTGTTCTTCGAAACGTCGTTCGCTCTTTCGTTGTCGCCGTCTCACAACTGTGACAAGCTGGATTGACGCTGCACTGCTCCGACGGGGATTGGCGCCCACACCGTCGGAATCGTTCTTCGGCACACCGCCGGCACGTGGCTTCGGATTCGGATCGCTCGTCCTGTTGGAGTGGCTCGTGGGTCCCGTGAAGAGTCTTCGATCTTGGGTATTGGGTCTCGACCCGCGCGACGTGCGCGCGCGGGTCTCGGTGGAGGGTTGCGACAGCAGCCGGATCGCACGCTTCGAAGCGGTCTCGGGCCAGTTCCTCGCGGGCTACGAAGCTGCACTCGAGGCGAAGGATCTCGCCGTACTGGCGAACCGCCTGGAACGGATGGACGCCTCGCTGCGCCCCTTCGCCTACCAGGGGGTGGGGATGGCGCTCGCCGCGGACGACACGCTCGCTCCGTGGCGCCGCCGCACCCAGCTCGATCGCTTCCTCGCTGGACCGGGGCATCGGTACGAGGTTCCGCTCCTGTTCGGCGCGGGCGCGGCCTGGGGCAAGGCCGGCCACCTCGCGCGCAGCAACTTCCTCCCGCCGGTCTCCGAGGTTTCTTCCTCGGCGGCGCGGATCCAAGCGGTCCTGCGCGGCCTCGCCTACGACGGCTGGGGTTCGCAGGAAGGGCTGTTCCACGCCGACCGCACCATCGATGCGGCACGGCGCCCTCGCGGCGTTCCCGCGGAAGCGGCGGGCCTCTTCGACAGCGGGGTGGGGCGCAGCCTGTGGATGCAACGGGGCGCGTCGTCCGAGGCGATCGCCCGGACGATCGAGGGCTTCGCCGCCGAACGCGCCTCGGATCTGTGGGCGGGTGTCGGCTACGCCTGTGCGATGGTGGGCGGAGCCACCGCAGCGCAGGTCGACGAGCTCGTCGCGCGCTGTGGCGTATGGCGCCCGTCGCTGGCCCAGGGCGTCGCCCTCGCGAACCGCGTGCAGCTGCGCTCGGGTGGCGCCGGAGCGTCGGTCGCCATCGCGGTGACCCGCGTCTGCGGACTGTCGGCAGCGGAAACCGATCGCTTCTTCGAGGATGCGCTGCTGAGCGCGGTGGTCGAACCCGCGTCGGGCCTCGACGCCTGGCGAACGCGTCTGCGCCTGCGCTTCGACGAGGCCTTCGGCGCGCGCCGGGCGAAGCGCCGCACCCGGGTTCCCTCCGCCTACTGATTCGCCCCCAAGGCCTGCGCCGGCTGGCCTGGCACCCCGGGCCGACCGGAGGGGCGGGTATACTGGGCCGCTTCCAGCCAGGGAGCGGGTCATGACCGACGAGCGCCGTTCGCGCGATCTTCGCGCCCACCAGCAGCAATGGGAGGCGCACACCCTCGCGCGGAAGCTCGCCGAGCGCCCGGAGCGGAAAGCGGCGTTCGCGACCCAGGGCCTCGGCTGGCCCGTCGAGCGGCTCTACACCCCCCTCGACCTCGAGGCTGTCGGATTCGACTACCTCAGCGATGTCGGGTTCCCCGGCGAGTATCCCTACACGCGCGGCACCGAAGCCAACGGCTACCGGTCGGATCTCTGGACCATGATGCAGGTCACCGGGTTCGGCAGCGGGGAAGACTGGGCGAAGCGCGGGCGCTACATGCTCGACCAGGGTCTCACCGGGCTCTTCCTCGAGTACGACCTGCCCACGACGAACGGCTACGACTCGGACCATCCCCTGGCGGCAGGCGAGGTGGGACGCGCCGGTGTCGCCCTGGATTCCCTGGCCGACATGGAGGCGCTCCTCGATCTGCCCTTCGAGAAGCTCCAGCGGCTCACCTCGATCTGCAACGGCCCCCAGACCGTGAATCTGGCGATGATCCTCGCCGCCCTGGAGCGTCGCGGCATCGATCCGGACTCCTTCACGCTGCAGATGCCGAACGCGATCCTGGTCGAGTACACCTGCGTCGGTCGCTACATCTTTCCCCCCGACCACGGCTTGCGGGTCGCCACCGACGCCCTCGAATACAGCGTCAAGAACCACCCGAACTGGATCCCGATCTCGGTGGTGAGCGCTCAGCTCTACGCCGCCTACGCGAACCCGGTGCAGGAGCTCGCCTTCTCGTTCGCGATCGCGAAGGCGTATCTCGACGCCGCCCTCGAGCGCGGCTTCGACATCGACACGCTGGCCCCCTATTTCAGCTTCATCACCGGCGTCGACATGGACTTCTTCGAGGCGGTCTGCAAGATCCGGGCGTACCGCAAGCTCTGGGCGCGCATCATGCGCGAGCAGTACGGCGCGACGAAGCCCGAGTCGCTGCAGCTGCGTCTCACCGCATCGCCGGGCACGATGTCGCTCACGCTGCAGCAGCCGCTCAACAACATCGCGCGGCTCGGGATCCAGATGCTGGCCTGCGCTGCGGCGAACGGCGGCTACGCGATGAACACACCGCTCCACGACGAGGCCCACGCCCTGCCGACCGAGGAGGCGATCGCCGTGGGAGCCGCCATCCACCAGATCGTCGCCCACGAGACCGGCGTGGCCGACACCGTCGACCCCTTCGCCGGTTCCTACTACGTGGAGTCGCTGACGAAGCGGATCGAGCAGGCGGTCTGGGAGGAGATGGAGAAGGTCGAGGCGCTCGGAGGCGGGTTGGCTGCGATCAAGAGCGGCTACTTCCAGAAGGAGCTGGCGCGGCAGCAGGTGGAGCGCACGCGTGCGATCGGCGATGGCGACCGGGTGCTCGTCGGCGTGAACCACTCGACCCGCGAGGAGGGTCCGCGCAGCATTCCCATCCATCGGCCGGATCCCGAGGTGGAGCGCCGTCAGATCGAGAAGCTCGAGCGCCTCCGCGCCGAGCGCGACGGGGCCGAAGTCGAACGCAGCTTGAACGCCCTGCGCGAAGCTGCCCGCGACGGCGGGAACCTGGTACCCGCCTGTCTCGCGGCCGCGAAGGCCTACGCCACGCACGGCGAGATGTGTGGCGCGCTCCGCGACGTGTTCGGCGAGTACACGCCCGACTCGCAGACGACCGGCGTCTGAGGCGAGCCGGATCGAATGGACGCGCAGGGCTGATGGGTTCGGTGGGTTTCTGATGGCGCGACGCACCCGCGTGTTGCTCGCGAAGCTCGGCCTCGACGCGCATACGATTGGCGTCACGGTGATCGCCCAGGCGCTCCGCGACGCCGGGATGGAGGTGGTCTACACGGGTCTCCGTCAGACCCCGGAAATGGTGGCCGCCACCGCGATCCAAGAGGACGTCGACGTCGTCGGCATGAGCAGCCTCTCGGCGGCCCATATGTCCCACTTTCCGCGGGTGGTGGAGTTGCTCCGCGAGCAGGGAGTCGAGGACAAGCTCGTACTCGGCGGGGGCGTCATTCCCGAGGAAGACGCCGCCGACCTGCTGGCGGCCGGGATCGATCGCGTGTTCACGATGGGGACCGAGACCCAGGAGATCGTCGCCTGCATCGAGGACTGGATGGCGCAGCGCGAAGCCGCCTCGTGACGGCCTCTCCCGAGGAAGTCGCCCGGATCGCCAAGGGGGTCCGCGAGGGCTGCCAGCGCAGCGGCGCACGGGCGATTCGCTGGCTCGAGGACGAAGACGCGGCGGGTCATGCCGTGCTGGAGCAGGTGCTGGACGCTGCGGGCCGCGCCCACTGGGTGGGCGTGACGGGTCCCCCCGGTGCTGGGAAGTCGACGCTCGTCGGCGCTCTGGTGGCCGAGTGGCGTCGGCGCGACCAGCGCGTCGGCGTGATCGCCGTCGACCCCAGCAGTCCGTTCAGCGGCGGGGCGCTGCTCGGGGATCGGGTGCGGATGCAGCGACACGCGACGGACCCCGGCGTCTTCATCCGCTCGATGGCGACGCGCGGACGTCTGGGCGGCGTGTGTCGCGCGACTTTCGAAGCCGGACTCGTCCTCGACGCCATGGGCTACGACGTGGTCGTGATCGAGACCGTCGGTGTCGGCCAAGACGAGCTCGAGGTCGTCGAACTCGCGCACAGCACGGTGGTCGTCAACGTCCCCGGGCTGGGGGACGACGTCCAGGCACTGAAGGCCGGAATCTTCGAGGTGGGCGAGGTATTCGTGCTGAACAAGGCGGACCGTTCCGGCGCCGACGAGACCGAGAAGCAGCTGCGGACCCTGCTCCACCTGCGCGGCGCCGATGCCAACGGCTGGGAAGCGCCCCTCGTGCGCACGATCGCCGAGCGCGAGCAGGGGGTCGTCGAACTCGTCGAGGCGCTGGCCTCCCACGGGTCCCATCAGGGCAGCGCGGGACGACGCGCGATCGAGCAGCGCCGCAACGAGCGCCTGTTTCGAGAGGTGCTCGCGGAGCGCGCGGCCGACTGGTTCCTGGGACGCGCGGCCGAAGATCGAGCGGTGAGCGAGGCCATCGACGCGGTGCGCCGCGGGGAGCGCACGCCCTACGCCGTGGTCGACGCACTGCTGGCCGAGGCTCGCGCCGACTAGCGCGCCTCGTTCCCAGCCAACGCTGCGGCGTCCGATGCGACGCCTTCCTTCCGGGGAACCTCGCGCACCCGCGGATCGGCCCCGAGCTGGGCCGAGTCCGCGCGAACCCACAGCCGCAGCAGGTGGCGGCGCGATTCCGGTGGCCCGGCGTCCTCGTAGGCCGTGCGTCCGTGCAGGATCGACGCGTTCTTCAGCCACTGGATGTCGCCCGGCACGAACTCCATGTCGAGACGCAGCTCGGGCGACGCGGCGATGGCGTCGTACAGATCCAGGAGCTCGCGCTGCTGGTCCGTGAGCCGCGGCACGCTCGCGTGCCGTTGGGCGTCGCGGATGTACCACCCCACGTAGAAGGTGCGCACCTTGTCGCCCTCCCTACGGCAGATGGGGATGGCGAAGCTCGGCGGCTCTCCGGCTGCCTGCTCCTCGTTGCGATCGAAGTGGAAGGGTTCGAAGAGCAGCGCCGCGAGGTCGGGCCGGCGTTCGGCGAGGGCACGGTACACGGCGACCGAACTCACGATCTGGCTCGTGCCGCCGGACTGGGCGGTGCGCAGGCACAGCAACCCGATGACGTCGGCACCGTCGGTGTGGAGCGGCTGGGCGACCCGGGTCTTGTAGAGACGCACCGCCGGGTCGTCCGGGTCGGCTCCGACGTCGCGAATGTGCCCGAGGCGGTCGCCGGCCGCGTTCTGGGATTGGATGCCGCCCATCTGCAGGCCCAGTCCGAGATAGGCGAGGGCGGCGCGCTCGTCGCCCCAGCGTGTCACGGGCAGGCCGCGCACCAGGCAGAAGCCGCGGCCGTGTTCGAGTTCGGCGAACCAGCCCGCGATGCGCTCCTTGCAGCGCGGCAGCGCGAAGTCCTCGGCGCGGAGCACTCCTCCTGCCCGACCGCTGGCGACCACTCGCTCCACGGCCGCCTCGAGCTCGGCGATCTCTTCGGGCTGCCAGTGCTCGACCCAGCGCTCGGTCGGTCCTAGCTCCGAACTGCGCCAGGCGTCGGGTCCCTCGAGGTCGAAAGCGGGAAGCGCGGTCATGGGCGATCTCCTGGCCGCGCGGGGAGGGCGGCACGGGCGCGGCGGATCTCGGGGACGGTGGTTTTAAATTCGATAGATATCGAAATGTCAAAGCGACGTCGAGGGGCGCGAGGGGCGGAGCGGGACCGGCGCTACTCGCCGGTGGGCGGGGTCGGCGCACCGTCTTCGAGGGCGTTCTTCAGGATCTTGCCCGCCGCATTCCGGGGCAGCGGCTCGGGTCGCAGCTCCCAGCACGACGGCACCTTGAAGGGCGCGAGCGTCTCCGCGCACCACTTCGAAAGCTCGTCGAAGTCGACCTCGGTGCCTGCCGTCGGAACGACGACGGCTTTCACTTCCTGGCCGAGCTCCGGGTGGTCGACGCCGATCACCGCGCACTCGGAGACCTTCGGGTGCAGATCGATCCGGCTCTCGATCTCGATCGGGTAGATGTTCTCGGCGGCGCGCAGGATCATGTCGCGCGCGCGCGAGTTGATGTAGAGGCGCCCCTCGCGCAGGTGGCCGATGTCGCCGGTGGCGAGCCAGCGGCCGGGCTTCAGCACCTTGGCCGTGGCCTCGGGGTTGCGCCAGTACTCGCGCATCAGATACGCGCTGCGCACGTGGATCTCGCCCTCTCGTCCATCGGGGAGCGGGCGGTCCTGCTCGTCACGGATCTCGACGGAGACGGTCGCGACCACGCGCCCGGTCGAGTCCGGGTGGGCATCGAGTTCTTCACCCGAGTGGGAGGCCGCGGTCGAGACGGTCTCGCTCGAGCCGTAGCCGATCGCGAGGGCTCCCGGACCGTTCGATGCCACCTGTTTCACACGCTGGATGTACGACGGCGTGAGCGGCGCGCCGCCCCCGCCGAGGTTCGTGAGCGAGGAGAGGTCGTAGTTGCCGATGTCGGGGTGGTTGAGCACGCGGGGGCCCATGCTGCCGAGGCCGGCCCAGCTGGTGATCTTCTCGCGCTCGAGGAGTTCGAGCACCGCGACCTCTTCGAAGCGTCCGGCGCGCCACACGGTCGTGGCGCCGCTCGCCAGGAACAGAATGGTCCCCGCGAAGAGGCCCGATACGTGGAAGAGCGGAACCGTCAGCAGCGCCCGGGTCGGCTTCGGGCCGCCAGCCGGCGGATTCGTCAGGAATTGCAGCATGCCGCCGGATTGCACGACCTGCACGAAACCGATCAGACCGCGGTGGGAGATCAGGGCGGCCTTCGGGCGTCCGGTCGTCCCACTCGTGAACAGGAGCAGCGCGGCATCGTCCTCGTCGATCGGCGCGTCCGGAAGAGGCGTCGGCGGGTCGTTCCGCCAGGCCGTGACTTCTTCTTCGATGACGGCGACCGGCACGCCCGGGTCGCGGCCTTCGAGCCGGGCGAGGCGACGTTGGTCGCCGATCAGCAGCTTGGGTTCGGAGAGCTCGAGGCCGTAGCGGATCTCGTCCTCGGTCCACCAGCCGTTCAGGGCCGCGACGACGCCGCCGAGGCTGGTGACCGCCCAGAAACACAGGATCCACTCGGGACAGTTCGCGGCGAGGATGGCGACGCGGTCTCCAGGTCCGATGGCGTAGTCGTCGCGCAGGCGTCGCGCGACGCGGGCCACGAGCTCGACATGCTCGGCATAGGTGATGCGCTGGTCTTCGAAGACGATGTAGTCGGTGTCGCTGTGGGCGCGCGAACGCTCGAGCAGGTCGCGCAGGGACCGCGGCCGATTCTTGAAGACGGGCAGGGTCTCGCCGAGCACCGGTTCGTGGGCGATCTCGAAGGGGGCTCCCGGCCCGTACACCTGTTGATAGAGCGCGTCCGCATCCATGGCGGCGATTCTACTCTGCGCGAGCCTCCGCGTGCGCTTTCGCGACGCCCGATCGGGTCTTCCGTTGCCGGCCAAGGTGGAGGCCGCGAAAGGGTGGTAGGGTGATGCCCCCAAGGAGGCATTCCCCATGTCCGATCCCCAGGCTCCCCAGCTTCTCCACGAGCGCCGCGGCCACGTCCTGATCCTCACCCTGAACCGCCCGGATCGCCTGAATGCGATCGACGGTCCCATGCTGAAGGATCTGTCCCGGATGCTCCTGGAGGCGAACCAGGATCCCGAGGTGCGGGCGATCGTACTGACCGGTGCGGGGCGCGGCTTCTGCAGCGGGCTCGATCTGAAGAACGCGGGCTCCTCGGACCTGACCGGCGGCGGCCAGGGTTTCACGATCGCGGAGACCCCGCCCTTCGTGCTGCGCCGGGTCGACAAGCCCGTGATCTGCGCGCTGAATGGCCCGGCGGCGGGCTACGGCATGGACATGGCCCTCGGGTGCGACCTCTTGATCGCGTCGGATCGCGCTTCCTTCACGCCTCCGGTGCGGCGGGGTGTCGTGCCCGAGAGTGGCGGCACCTGGCTCCTGCCCCATCTGATCGGCTGGCAGCGGGCCTGTGAGGTGACGCTGCTGGCGCGGAAGCTCGACGCGAAGGAGATCGAGCGGCTGGGCATGGCGAACCGCGTGGTGCCCGACGCCGACCTCATGAACGAGGCCATGCGCTGGGCCGAAGAGGCCGCGACCAACGCGCCGCTCGCCATGAAGGCCGCGAAGCGCACGATGCGCGCCGCGATGACCTCGGACTACGAGTCGAACTCGCACCTCGCCATGGCCGAGCTGATGCAGCTCTTCCGCTCGAAGGACTTCGTGGAAGGTCTCAAGGCCTTTGCCGAGAAGCGCGACCCGAAGTACGAAGGGCGTTAGCCCTCCTCGCTACTTGGCGGTCGGCGCCGGCGGGCCGTGCTCGCCGAGGTAGTGGGCGCTGAACTTCGGCGCCTCTTCGAGGGGCTGGCTGATCTCGTAGATGCGCCGGTAGCTCGTCTCGCGGATCAGCCAGCGGCCATCCACCTTCTCGTAGCGGTCCCAGTAGAGCGCAGTCCCCGTCGTGAAGAAGTTCGCGTCGAGGATCCACATGTTGTCCGAGAGGTACCAGAGCCCGGTGGCCTCGGTGTCGCTCAGGATCTGGATCTCCGGCTGGTGACCGTTGTGGTGCCCAACCGCACGTTGATGGAACGACTGGGTCTGGGACGCGATCAGCTCGTCGCGTCCTTCCAGCTTCCACTCGTAGAAGCCGCCGACGTAGTGGACCTTGATGTTCTCGTGATAGAGCGAGGCGAGCTCATCGAAATCGGCGGTATCCATGCAGCGGAAATAGGCGTGCTTCAGCTGCTTGATCGCCTCGATGTCGAGCAGCATCTGGAGGCCGCGGCGCAGCTCCTCCGGGCTCCCGGATCCGAGATCGAGGGGAAGCCCGGGGGTGATCCCCAGGTTCGCTTTGGTCAACGCCGCACTCTTGTCCATGGAGTCTCCTTGCGCGCGCAACGGCGCGTCCTGGGTTCGTCGATCCGGGAGCGGTTCGCGCCTATTTGAACTGGCCGAGCACGTCGCCCCGCTCAGGGGGCGTGGCTGCCGAGGCGTCCTCCCGCTCGAGCGGTGAGTTCTGCGCGCCGGCGAAGGCGTTGAGCCCGAGTTCCTCGCGAAACGCCGCGGACTGCTGGAGCGTGTTCTCGTCGAGGGGAATGCCGGTCGCATCCGCCGTGCGCACCAGGCCGTTGAAGATTCCCACGATGCCGGCCGCATCCGCGAACGCGACCTCGCCCAGCGCGGCGCGCAACTCGGCCCGCGCGTCGTCCGCGTCGTCGCTCCCGCGCGTGATCGTCTCTCCGAACCGCACCAACTGGGCGCCGTGGGCCACGCCGCCGTCACCCTCGCCGACGCTGGCCCGCAAGTCCGGCGGCGCGTCTCCCGCTTCCTCGCCGCTCGCCCGGAGCAGCATCACGTGGGACGTCGTTCAGTAGAAGCACTCGTTGACCGCGGAAACCCGCGCGGCCAAGAGCTCGGCCTGCGGTCGCTCGAAGGGGCCGGGCCAGACCATGTCGTAGAAGCCGCCCCCCTCGGTCGCGTACATCTGCATCACGTTCGAGAAGAAGAGGGTGTTCGCGGCTGGAACGAGGCTCAGCGCGCGACCGACGTTCGGCCCGGGGAAGGGATCGACCATCGGGAGGTAGGCGCCGATGTCTCCCGTGCCGTCGGCGCGCTCCCCGTCGGGGGCGTCTGCGTCGATCGGCTCGGGGAGCGGCGCGTGCGCGCGGCCGAGGGCTTCGGCGAAGGCATCGATCGCCGCCACCGTGACGACCACCGAAACGAGCTCGACGTAGCGCTCGGCACCGAGCGCGGCGATCTGCCGCTCGGCCCAGGGGCGATCGATCTGGTGGGCGTCCGCGGCGATCTTGCGCGCCGCCCCGGCGGCGACTTCGGGCAGCCCCTGCGGCTCTGGCAGGCCTTTGCGGAGCCACGGCGGATCCACCCGCGCCGCTCGAGCGGCGCGCGCCTGACGGGCGATCTCGACGCGCTCGTGACTCCGCCAGTGCGAGCCGCTCCGGCCAATCGCGTCCCAGCTTGTCTGGTGGGTGTCGGCGACCGCCTTGCGTACCGTGAATCCGTCGGCTGCGTAGTCGAAGGACGTCATGCCGCCTCCTCGCGCGCATCCTACCCGAACCGGTGCAGGCCTACGACCCGACGGCAGGCTCGGGTCGGCGCACCCCTGGAGGATCCATGGCCCTCTCCGAGCCCTCACGACGCTTCTGGATCGTCGACGCGTTCTCGTCGGTGCCGCTGCGCGGCAACCCGGCAGCGGTCGTGCTCGACGGCGACGGTCTCGACACCGACGCGATGCAGCGCATCGCCGCCGAGTTCAACCTGTCCGAGACCGTCTTCGCGCGCGCCGCGAGCGACCCGGCGGCCGACTACGCCGTCCGCATCTTCACCCCGAAAGCCGAGTTGCCCTTCGCGGGACATCCGACCCTGGCGGCCGCGTTTGCGGTGCACGAGAGCGGTTGGCTGGGCGACGTGGCTCCGAAGACGGCCGGGCATCTGCATCAGGAATGCGGGATCGGCGTGGTGCCCGTCGAGATCGAGAGCGCGGACGACGCCACGCGTTTCGTCATGACCCAGGCGACGCCGTCCCACCGCCCGGCAGGTCTCGACCCCGAGTCGCTCGCGGCCCTCCTCGGATGCGCCGCCGAGGACATCGCGCCCGGTCCGATCGAGGTGGTGTCCACGGGCGCGCCCTGGTGCGTGGCGGGTCTCCGCTCTCGCGAGGCGATCGAGGCGCTCGCGCCGAACCTGCCCGAACTCGCCCAGTGGTCGGCGAAGGCGGAATGCGAGGGCATCACCGTCTTCTGCGACGGGGCCGAGGCGCCGGACTGTCGATTGCGCCTGCGCACCTTCGCGCCACGCCACGGGATCACCGAGGATCCGGTCTGCGGCTCGGGGAACGGGGCCGTGGCTGCCTATGTCGCCGCACATGGCGTGGGCTTCACGCTGCCGTTCCGCTTCTGGAACGAGCAAGGGGTGGAGATGGGGCGAGGTGGGCGCGCCTACGTCGAAGTGGACGCTGGTGCCGACGGCCTCCGCGTTCGGGTCGGTGGGTTCGCGGCCCGCTTCGCGGCCGGAGCGCTCTAGGCGGGCGGGACGCGGCTAGCGTCCGACGGCGGCAGCGCGCTTGCGCTGGGCGATGCGTTCCCGCGACGCGGCGAGGCGCTCGGCCGTGTCGGCGTGTTCGACGAGCGCGGCTGCGGCCTCCGCAGCCGCGACGCAGACCTCGGGCTCGTAGTCGAGGTTGTTCCCGATGCAGACGAAGTCGATCCCGGCCTGCAGAGCGCGGGTCACCGCTTCGGCGGTCGGGCAGGGGAGGCCGCGCATCTGCAGGTCGTCGCTGACGAGCAGCGTGTCGGGCCGCGCCTCGCGCAGCGGGCGAAGGATTGCGGGCGACACCGACGCGGGCCAGTCGGCGTCCCAGCCCCGATGCACGGCATGGCTCACGAGCACGGCGTCGCCCGGCACCTCCGACGCCAGCTGAGCGAAGAGGTCGACCTCGCGGGATTCGAGCGAGTCGGTGACGTCGGTGAGCTCGGCGTGGCTGTCGGTGCGCGCGGAGCCGAGACCCGGGTAGTGCTTCAGGCAGAGCTGCAGCCCGACGGCCCGCGCGGCCTCGAACCACAGGCGCGCGCCGCGAACGACCTCGAGCGGGTCGGGCGAGAAGGAACGCTCGACGGCTCCGATGTTCGGGTTGGCCGGGTTGAGGTCGAGGTCGATCACCGGGGCCAGGTCCAGATCGATCCCGACGTCGTGCAT
Organism: Myxococcota bacterium; assembly: GCA_039030075.1. NCBI lineage: Bacteria > Pseudomonadati > Myxococcota > Myxococcota bacterium. The sequence continues at coordinate 187,043 of JBCCEW010000009.1, forward strand.
CTCGCCGAGACTCGCAGCGAGCGCGGCTCGGGCTTCCAGCTCGGGGAGCGCGGAAAGTGCCTTGGCGCTCGGCAGGTCGACGAAACCGTGGTCGGGCTTCAAGCGTCGTACGAGTCCGCCCTCCTGGTCGACGCAGACGAGGGGGCGCGAGGGCAGCGCGTGCACCGCTGCGCAGAGCGCGGTGACCTGATCCTTCGAGGCGACGTTGCGGGGGCCGCCATCGCGGGTCATGTCGCGGTCGAAGAGCAGGACGCCGCCGAGTCCGAAGCGCGCCTCGAACGCGAGCAGCCAGTCGGGGAGCTCGAACCCCCGAAAGCCCAACATGAAGTGCTCGCCCGTTCGCATCGATCGACCTCTCACCCGACCCCGTAGTCTCCAGAGGTGCGCCGTAGTCTCCGGAGATTCGCCAGAATCTCCAGGTCGAGGGAGGGGTAGTCCAGATCGGCGGGCGAAGCTCGGCGGCAGGCCTTGACGAAGTTCCGAGGGCGACTCCAGACTCAGGGTGCGGTTTCGGGGCCAGAGGTCGAGGGAGACCCGATGGACCACGGTCGGGAAGAACATCGCGCAAGCGGCGGAAGGTGGAGCCGGTGTGTCGCGTGGCTGGTGTTCGCGCTCGCCTGCGCGGGCGGCCCTGCGCCGACGGGTCCGTTCGTCGTCGCCAACGAGAGTTCCTTCACCCTCACCGACGTGCGGGTGCGCCCGGCGGATCCGGCCGGGAACGCGTGGGGAGAGAACCGCTTGGAGTCCGACCTCCAACCCGGGGACAGCCTGTCCCTCGCGCTGGCAGCGGGTCGCTGGGACGTCCGCTGCGAAACGCGCAGCGGCGACGTTCTGGTCTTCGACGCCCAGCCTCTGGAACGCGCCGGCTACCGTCTTTCCGTGCTCGACGACGTGCCCGAGGAGCTCCCCGAGGCCCTCGGTGCCGTCGAGGTCCCTCTCTCCCCGTCCGAGTCCGAGTTCGTCGCCGGCTGCGCGGCGAGTGGCGTCGCCCAGCCCGCCTGCCGCTGCCTCGCGCTGCGACTCCGCGCGGACGGCATCGATCCGGGGACGACTGGCCCCGTCGATCTCGAGGCCTACGCCGACGTGCTCGCGGCGTGCGTCGACGATCCGGACGGCTCCTCGGAGGGGGTGGCGCGCTGAGCTCGAGGCTCCTGCCTGCGACGACCCTGGCCCGGATTCGCGAAACGCAAGACGCCCTGTCCGGATCTCCAGACAGGGCGTCTTTGCTTGCGCTCGGAAGCCGGTTTCAAGAGGGATCCGACTCCCCAGTGGGCCCTTTCGGGTACCCCCTCAGTCTAGCTTGGCGCCGGGCGCGTCGCGCTTGCACGCCTTGATGCCGTTCTCCATCGACCGGGTCGTCGTGTAGAGCTGGCTGTGGGCGATGACCCGCCGGTTCTTCGCCAGCAGCACGAAGCAGTGCTTCCCGTTCCTCGCGCGGCGTCGCTCGTAGTTCTTGTCGGCGCGGGCGTTCGCCTTCACCGAGCGGATCCCGTTCAGCTCACCGCTGCGCGACGCGTAGCGCTGGCTGGTGAGGACGATCTCTCCGTTTCCGGCGCGCAGGTTGAACATGTACTGACCGTTGCTGGTCTTCTTTCTCTCGAAACGTCCCGCCATCTCGGGCACCCCCTTTTGTGATGTTGAGAGCCTTCCAGATTGCCGGGCCGAAGTCGACGCTCTGGCGCGCCGAATGCGGACCGGGTTCCATCTCGAATCAGGCGCCCGCCTGCTTCGGCATGTCGAGCACGTGCAGGTCGCGCTGGGGGAAGGGGATCGTGGCGCCACCGGCCTCCAGCCCTTCCTTGACCTTCTGGTAGAGATCGAAGCGCAGGTCCCAATAGTGTTCCGGCTTGCACCAGGGAGCGACGAGCAGGTCGACCGAGGACTCGCCCATCGCCGTGACCCAGACCTGCGGCGCCGGATCGGCCAGCACGCGCTGGTCTGCGCGCAGCACTCGCAGGATCGCTGCGCGCGCATCGTCGATGTCGTCGCTGTAGGAGATCCCGAACGAGAGATCGTTGCGACGGGCTTCCTTCGCCGTGAAGTTCTTGATCGTTGCGCCCCAGACGGCCGAGTTGGGCAGCACGATCAGGGTGTTGTCCAGCGTGGCCAGGGACGACGCGAAGAGGCCGATCTCCTCCACCGTTCCCTCGACGCCGCCGGCTTCGACGTAGTCGCCCAGCCGGAAAGGACGGAAGATCAGGAGCATGACTCCCGAAGCCAGGTTCGAGAGGCTGCCCTGGAGAGCCAGGCCGATGGCCAGGCCGGCGGCGCCGAGGACGGCGACGAAGGAAGTGGTCGGGATCCCGAAGAGTCCGAGGACGCCGATGCCCACGAAGGTGAGGACGGCGTAGTAGGCGAGCGAGGCGAAGAACGGGACCAGGGTCTCGTCGAGACGCGTGCGCTCGAGCCCCTTCCGGGTCCAGCGTTTCACGATGCGTGCGACGATCAGTCCCACCACCAGGAAGGCGATCGCGCCCACGACGCGAAGTCCCCAGGTCGAGAGCAGGCTCGAGAGCGATTCGAGGGTCGACGACAGGTCGAAGCCTGCCAGTACATCTTCGTTCACGGTGTCCTCCAGCGCGGCCCAGGCCGCGGTCTTCGTGGAGGGAATGCGCCCGGGTCGCGTTTCGTCACTCCACGGTTCTCGGACGGCGATCTGAAAAGTGACCCCGGGTCGCGAGAACGCATTGGTCCCGTATGGGCGCAACGTTTCCGGCGAACGCAGCCGCAGGGCTGCTTGCATCCCAAGCCCATCGAACCTACCTATCTCCGCGCGCGACAGCGCGAAGGGGTGCAATGACCCTCACGGACCCGGACCGAGCGCTCGTCGAACGCGCCCAGGCCGAGTTGCCCTACGGCACGAAGGCATTCGACGAGCTGATCGGCCGCCATTCGTCGCGTGTCTTCGCGCGGTGTTACGCGATCCTGCGTTCCCACGCCGATGCGGAAGAGGCCTCCCAGGACGTGTTCCTGGCCGTGTTTCGGAGCCTGCCCCGCTACCAGTTCGATCGCCCCTTCTCCCACTGGCTGTCGCGCGTCACGCTGAACGCTTGCCGCATGATCCTGCGTCGCCGGGCCGCCGAACAGCGACGCAGGGACAGCTATGAGCGCGAGCAACCGCCGCCCGAGCCCCCTCCCACCCGCGACATCGGTCTGCGTCGCGTGGTCGAGTCGCTGCTCGACGAGCTCGATCCGGGCATGCGGGTCGCTCTCGTGATGCGCTTCGTGGAGGAGCGGGGCTACCGCGAGATTGCCGAGAATCTCGGGATCTCGGAGTCGGCGGCGAAGATGCGGGTTTCCCGGGGTGCGAAGCGCCTGCGGCAGCTGTACGAAGAACGCGAATCGGCCGGTGCGTCCGGCCCGGAGTCTGGCGATGAGTGATCCCATCCGCCCCGACGAAGAGGTCGCTGGCGAGCTCCTCGAGCTCCTGCGCGCGGATCAACCGGACCCGCCGGGCAACCTCGCCGAGAAGACGAAGCAGAAGGTCCGCGCGTCGATCACGTCGCGCGATCTCATCGATCTGACTACGATCGTGTTCGTCCTACGCTTTTGTGCACCCCTGATGGACCTCGTCGCGGCACTGTTCGGCGTCGAGAGCCAGGACCAACGAGGTTCCCATGACTGATCAGTTCCAGGAGATCAGCGAGCTCCTGCGCACGATGTTCACCGACAGCGCGGCCGCGGTGATCGGGTTCCTGCCGAAGCTGATCGGCGCCCTGGCCGTGCTGATCGTGGGGTGGATGATCGCGCGCCTGATCAGCGCGATCCTGCAGCGCATCGTCGCCACCGGGCTCGACGGGGTGCTCGAGCGGCTCGGCGTCAGCGCCGCCCTCGAGCGCACCTCGATCTCGGCCACTCCCTCCGAGATCCTGGCCAGAGTCGTCTACTGGTTCTTGATGATCGCCTTCCTGATGGCGGCGTCCCAGATCCTCGGGCTCACGGCCGTCACGAGCGCGATCAGCCGAATCTTCGGGTACATCCCCAACGTCATCTCCGCGGCCCTAGTGCTCGCGGCCGGGGTGTTCCTGGCGCGGTTCGTCGGCAACCTGGTCGAGTCGGCGGGGAGCGCCGCGAACCTCTCCTACGCGCGCGGTCTCGGCGCGGTGTCGCGGACCAGCATCGTGGTGATGGTGGGAGTCGTCACCCTGGAGCAGCTCGGCGTCGACACCCAGATCCTGGTCACGGTCATCACAGTGGTGGTCGCCGCGATCACCGCGGGCATGGCGCTGGCCTTCGCGCTGGGGGCGCGGGGCGTGGTGGGGGGGCTGCTGGCCGGCCACTACCTGCGCCAGAGTCTGCCCACCGATGCAGCGGTCGAGATCGGGGGTGAGCGGGGCGTGGTCGAGGAGGTCGGGCCCCTGCGCACCGTGTTCCGGGACGGCGAGCGCAGCTGGTCGATCTCGAATCAGCGCCTCGTCGACGAGATGATCCGCAGCGACGCCGCCGGGGGCTGATCCGGGAGCGGCAGGAAGCCCTCGGATCCATTGCGCTTTCCGGATTCTTGCCGGGTGCTGTGACGAATCCGCCGAGGCGCGCATTGGCTTCGTGACGGCGCGACAGAACGCGCCTCAGCGGAGGACCCCCACGATGCGAATCTGGATCACCTGTTTTGCCTTGGCCGTCGCGCTCGCGTGCGGCACCGAGGATTCGAGCAAGAGCGCGATGGACAGCCTCGGCGATGCGGCCGAGCAGATGGCTGCCGAGGCACGCGAAGGGGCGGCTGCCCTGGGCGAGAGCGTCGGTGACGCCGCGGATGCGGCCGCCGAAGGCGCCAAGGACATGGCGGAATCGGCCGCCGAGACCACCCGCAACGCGCGCGACGCCGCGGCCGAGGGCTACGAAACCGCCGTCGAGAACGTCGCCGAGACCACCGACGCGGCCACCCAGCAGCTCGCCGACGCGCGAGACGCCACGGTCGACGCGGTCGCCGATGCCAAGGATGCGACGGCCGAAACGATGACCGACGCCAAGGATGCCACCGCGGAGAAGGCCGCCGCCTTGCGCGACGCCGCTGCGGAAACCACCCAGGAGGCGGCGGACGCGGTCGCCGACGCGTCGGCGGCCACGGCGGCCACGGCGGATGCGGCCGAGTCGGCCATGGCCGATGGTGGGGCGGCGCTCGAAGCGGCAGGTGAGGCGCCGGCCGCAACGCGCTAAGGCTCCCGGGTGCGCGAGCAGGCGCGTCCGACCCCATCCCAACCTCAGCCAGGAGAATCCCTTTCCATGCGTCGATCCTTTCCCTTGATGGTCGCCCTTTGTGGCACCGCGCTGGCGTGCGCCAGCGTTCCCCAAGTCGCGCCCTTGCAGGTGCAGAGTCTGAAGCCCCGCGCCGGTGAGCGCGTGATCGTGGACCAGGCCGTGTACCTGATCGACTCCTCGGGTTCGATCGACGGCGGCGCTCAGTTCGCCCAGGAGCGCGCTCTGTTCCAGACGCTCGTGGCCGGCATGCCCGACGGCAAGTACGAGTCGGGCGGAATCAGCTTCGGCGGTGTCAATCGCGAGACCCACCCGCTCTCGAGCTTCGATCGCTCGGCGCTCCAGGGATACGCGGGCGGCCTCTCCTACCTGAACGAGGGCACGCCGATCCACACCGTGATCTCGGAAGCCCGCAGCGAACTCGGCGACTCGCGCGGTCGCGCTGCGATCGTGCTGCTTTCGGACGGTCGTCCGAGTGACATCGGTGGCCGCGAGATTCCCGACAGTGTTCCGCTCGACGCCGCCCGCGAGGCGGTTGCCAGCTACGACGGGAAGCTCTGCATCCACACCGTGCAGATCGGGAACGATCCGGCCGGTGCCGCGTTCCTCAAGCAGCTCTCCGATGTGTCGGGCTGCGGCGTGAACGTGGCCCAGTCGCAGTTGGCCAGCGCGGCGGGCGTCGAGAGCTTCGAGCGCGCGGTGTTCCTGGGTGGAGCCGCTCCGGTGGCGAAGAAGATGCCCGGTGACCGCGATGGCGACGGGGTGCTCGATCCCGACGATCGCTGCCCGAACACGCTGCGCGGCGCGAAGGTCGATTCGCGCGGTTGCTGGCGGATCCAGGGCCTCTACTTCGCGACGAACAGCGACGTCATCGATCCGGCCTCGAAGATCCGCATGGACAAGGAAGTCGTTCCCGTCCTCAAGGCGAATCCGGGTGTCACGATGAGCATCGATGGCCACACCGACGCGCGGGGTGCCGCCGCCTACAACCAGAACCTGTCCGAGCGGCGGGCGAAGGCGGTGCGCGACTTCCTCGTGTCGCGCGGTATCGACGGCGACAAGCTGAAGTGGCGCGGCCTGGGCGAGACCCAGCCCGCCGCCCCGAACGACACGAAGGAAAACATGCGGCTCAACCGCCGCACCGAGTTGACCGTCGTGCGCTGAGTCGCCCTCGGAAGAACCTCGCGAAGGTCGTCCGGGTCACCCGAGTGGGGGGACACACCGGGCCCTGGATGACCTTCGCGGGGGTCTCCGCGTCCGTCAGGGCGCTGCGCAACGCCGGATCTCGACCGAGGTCCGGCGTTCGCACATCGGGTGCCCGCTTCCGCGCAGCCGGTCCGTCCGAAGCTCTACCAGTGCTCGGCCATGCGATCGCCGAGGAGCGTGGCGATGGCGGCATGTCCCGGCGCGTTCAGGTGCCCGTCGTAGGCGTGGTAGAGCTCCCAGGGGCGTGGGGTCCCTGCGAGCGCCTGCTGGGCGTCGATCCACACGGCTCCGTGGGCTTCGGTGACCTCGCGCGCACTCTCGGCGTGCGGGTTGCGTCCGGGTGGCCGCAGGAAGACGTCGTAGGCGGGGATGTAGAGCACGGCCACCCGGATCCCGGCGGCGCGCGCTTCTTCGAGCAGTTGCCCCAGGAGCTGTGCGTTCCAGGCGATGCGCTCCTCCCACTGCGGCGTTTGCTCCGGGTCGTGGAACGCCCAGCTGGTGCTGAGCGGACGCTCGGCGTCGAAGCGGACGCCGTGCTTCTCGATCGCCTCTTCGCGACTCAGCACCGGTTGGTCTGCCTTGCGACCAGGCTTCACGTAGGGCGTGCTGTGGAGCCGCTTGCCGCGCAGCCGCCGGCTCAGCTGCCGGAAGCGTCGCCGCAGGACCGACGCGTCGAAGCGTTGGATGAGGCTGCGAACGCCGGTCGGAGGCTCCAGGCGTTCGGGAAGCGTGGTGTAGACGTCCCCCACCTCGAGGTCGAAACGGTTCATGTGGATGACGTTGTCTTCGGGGTCGTTGTCGAAGAGCTGAACGACGAACCAATCGGGGGAGAAGTGCTCACGCGTATAGCGGGCCTGGGGCACGAACCACAGCGGACACCCGCCGTTCTTCGCCGCGTTGATCATCTCGACGCCGGTGGCTTCTTCCACCCGATAGGCGTAGGTGTCCTCGAACTCGACGCCCCAGCCCGCCGAGAAGGAGTCGCCCAGCACCACCACCCGCGTGGTGTCCGGCGTCGGCGTCTCACTGCGGTCCGCGCGATCGCGGTGGCCGAAGCGATTGATCGAGAAGCCCACGCGAAACTCGTCGGCCAGCAGGTCGGCCGCCGTGTTCGGCGCGTAGGGAACCAGGATGCCCCCCATCCGCGAGCGTCGCTGGAGGTAGACCTCGTCGACCAGAACGCTCGCGACGCCCTCGGCGAGCACGACGCCGAGCAGCGTGAAGACCAGCAGCAGCACCCATTTCATGGCCGCATGGAAGCGAAGGCGTCTCGGACTGTCGACTGGCGAGAGGCGCTCGTCAGCTTGCGGTGTCGAAGGCGTTCCAGCCCAGGATCTCGCCGACGGGCTTGCGGGGGCCGGGGCGGAACCCGGTCCCCAGGGTGTAGGCGACCGGGAAGAGTCCCACCTGCATGTAGACCTGCGACGGCACGCCGAGCAGCTCCGCGAGCTCGGCTTCGCGCCACAGATGGCCGGTGGTCCAGGCACTCCCGAGGCCGCGGGCGCGCAGGGCCAGCATGAAGCTCCACACGGCTTGGAGGATCGAGCCCCACTGACTGGCCTGGTAGAAGGCGTGGCTTCCCGGACCGTCACCATCCGTGCGCCCTGCCAGGAGCGGGATCACCACGACGGGCGACCGGTGGAAGTGGTCGCGGAGGTACTGGGTGGAGCTCTCGATGCGGTCGGCGCCCGGGACGTGAGCACCCGGATAGCCCGCGTCGCCGAACGTGGCGATGTAGTCGTCGAGGCCCGCGTTGTAGATCTCGGCGATGCGGGTGATGAGCGCGCGGTCGTCGAGCGCGATCCAGCGCCAGCTGTTGAGGTTGCCGCCGTTTGGTGCCTGGGTGGCGATCTCGAGACAGGTCTCGATGATCGCGCGGGGCACGGGGCGATCGAAGTCGAGGCGCTTACGCACCGTGCGCGTCGTGGTGAGCAGCTCGTCGAGGCCCAGGTCGAGGATCTCCGCGCTCATCCGGCGACGCATCCCTTGGCGGTGACCAGGGGCAGATCGGCGTAGCTGCGCAGCCCCGCCGGTGCTTCGCAGACGGCCGGGATGGCATGGACCGCCGGCAGACCCGTGATGATCATGCCGAGGGACATCCAGTCGTCCGGGCTGCGCGCGACGAAGTCACGCGGCGGACGAATCTCCATGCGCAGCTTGAGCGTCGGGCTGCCCTGCACCTCGAGCAGATAGGCGTGCTCGATCGGCCAGGGCTCCTCGACGTGGGCTCCCATCTTCCAGCGGAAACCGACATCGAAGACCGTGCGGCCGCCGAGCTTTCCGAGCCAGCGCCCCTCGACCCCCGCGACGTGTCCCTTGCGGATCACCATGAAGCCGAGGTCGCTGTCGGCGGTGGCGGGGGCGAAGCGGGCCTCGAAGTCCACGGCGTCGAGGGTGATGCCGAGCGCCTCGGCCATGACGTAGAGACCGTCCGAGAAGACGAGCGAGCCCTCGCGCACTTTCGCCGTGAGATGGGGCGAATCGATCGGGTCGTCGAAGCCGACGCTGCGCTGGGTCTCTGCCGAGGCGTATCCCGACGCGTCCTGGGACTCGGTGATCGTGATCTTGTCGATCCGGTTGCACGCCCCGGCGGTGGCGAGCGCCATCAGGTTGCTGAACCCCGGATGCATGCCGGTGCCCATGATCGAGGTCTGTCCCTGCTCGCAGGCTTGGCGCAGCCGCGCGCGACCGGCCTCTCCGAAGGATCCGTGTCCGGTGAGGAAAGCCGCGGTCGTCGTGACGTTCGTGCCCGAGGCGAGGATGCGGCAAAGTGTGTCCAGGTCGGGCCACAGCGGCGTGTAGCAGACGCAATCGGCCCCGAGCTCGAGCAGTGCGTCGACGTCGCGGGTAGCGACGACGCCGACGGGCGCCTCGCCGACCAGTTCGCCCGCGTCGACGCCAGCCTTCGCCTCGCTCCAGGCGAAGCAACCCGCCAGCTCGAGGTCGGGGTGCTGCAGGATCGCCTTCAGGGTCTGGGTTCCGACGTTGCCCGTGTTCCACTGGACGACCCGATACGCCATACGCTTCTCCTCGACGGACGCGCTCCCCGAGTTGGGGGCCGGGTCAATCTAGCCGAAAGCGTGGAGGGAACCGGTTGGTCAGGGCGACGCGACGGGCTGGGCCGGCGCGCGATCGTTCAGACCCCAGTCGTAGGGAACGAAGACCAGGCGGCAGTCTTCGCAGCCCGCGAGGACGCGGTCGCCATCGGGGTGGGCGAGCCGGACGTAGCTCTCGAGGGAGGCCTCGCGGGCCGGATCCTGTTGCGTCACCCAATCCGTGAAGTCGTCCGTGTACCAGTCGAAGATCGACGAGAGGTGGATCTCCCGGTCTCCCGGGCGGACTTCGAAGTTGCGCGCCTCACCGAGGAAGCGCCGCGTTTCCCGGGCGAGCTGTGCCTCGAGCGTGGTCGGCCGGAACGCCTCGGCCGGAAGCCGCGGGCAGCTTCGCGAGGCGCAGTTCAGGGCGAAGTGGATCCGCGGATCGGGGAACCGCTCGCGCACCACGCCGTTCTCGAGTTCGTAGAGCGAAAGGGTCTCGCCTCCGAGCGTGACGTGCTGGAAGAAGAAGAAGCCCGCCAGATCGGGCACGACCCAACGGGCTGGGGCCGGAGAGGGAACCTCGCGGACGCTCGCGATCGGGTAGTGCTCGAGGACGAGGGCGATCGCCCAGGCGTTATAGGCGTTCAGCCAGTAGGCGAGTCGATCCGCGTCCGACGGGAAGTGGTCGGGCGTCGCGTCCGGGCTCGCCGTTGCCAGTGCAACCAGGTAGCGGTCCAGGTCGCTCCGATCGCCGGCAGCGGCCGCGTAGTCGAGGCGACCCCGATCATCGACGTGACGCGAAAGGAAGGCGTCGAAACCGTCGTGCTGGAACAGAGCGGTGGCTTCCCCTGGGCCTGCCGCGAGCGGCGGTGCGTGCACCGTGACGCAACCCGACAGGGCCATCACGAGACACAGGGCGGGCAGGGCGAACCCGGCCGGGCGCGCCCCGGGCGAGTGAGATCGATCTCGAGGCACGACGCTTCTCCGCTTCGAGGGGCGCCTCTCGGATGCCGGCCCCCGCGCCGGGTTTCGGCGCACGGCCGGTTGGCAGGATGCTGAAGAACCCATGCCCGTCGCCACGCGGCGTCTCCCGGCCGCCTTCTTCGTTCCCGAAACTCGCGGTAGCGGCACTACGGCTTCGTTTCGGCGCCTCGAAGGCAACCGGAACTCGCTCGCGTGGCTCGGTCCAGGGCTCTTCGGCAACCTGCTAGTCGACGTCGCCCAGGACGGCGCGGATCGCGTCGGAGAGCTCGCTCATCCGGAACGGCTTCGAGACGAAGCAGGATCGGTCGAGCGCCGCCGTGCGTCGAATGGCGTCGCGCTCGCTGTGACCGCTCATGAAGATGAGGGGCAGGTCGGGGTGGATCGCGCGCAGCTCCTGACCCACCCGCTCTCCGTCCCACTCGGGCATCGAAAGGTCGACGACGGCGCAGGCGAACGGCGGGCTCGCCATCCGCAGTACCTCGACGGCCTCGGGACCGCCGGCCGCCGCATGTGCCTCGTAGCCCAGCTTCCGCAGCACCCGCGATGCGACGCGGCGGACCGCCTCGTCATCGTCGACCACGAGCACGCGGCCCTCGCCCATCGGCAGGCGGGTCGCAGCGCCCGACTCGGTGGTGGTCGCCGGGATCCGCTGTTCCCGCAAGAAGAGGGCGCGGAAGGTGGTGCCCTCGCCGGGCGCGCTCCGCACCTCGAGCAACCCGTGGTGGGACCGCACGATGCCCAGCACCGCGGCCAGGCCGAGCCCGCGGCCCTCGATCTTGGTGCTGAAGAACGGGTCGAAGATGCGCTGCTGGGTGGCTTCATCCATGCCGCAGCCGTCGTCGCGCACCTCGATGAAGACGTAGTCGCCTTCCGTCGGCTCTTCGGCGATGCCGCCGGAGAGCAGGCGGTCGCGATCCACCCACTCGTGACCGATGCGGACCTGGACCCGCCCGCCGAGGTCGGGGAGCGATTCGGACGCGTTGGTGATGAGGTTCATCACCAGCTGGCGAATCTGGGTGGCATCGGCGTGGATCCACAGCGGCTTCTCTGCGGGCTCGAGCGCGAGTCGCCCGCGCCCGACGCTGGTCCGCAGGAGCGCGCTCATCTCCGACACCAGGGCCCCCACTTCGAGGGGTGCCGGCGCCACGCTGGTGCGACCGGCATAGGCGAGAAGCTGGGTGGTGAGCTCCGCCGCGCGGACGCTCGAGCGGCGGATGTCGATGAGGGCGGTCGCGACGGGGCTCTCGGGGTCGACGTCCGAGAGCGCGAGGTCGGCGTTGCCGAGGATGCCACTCAAGAGGTTGTTGAAGTCGTGGGCGATGCCTCCGGCGAGCACGCCCAGGCTCTCGAGTTTCTGGGACTGGCGCACCCGGCTCTCGAGCTCCCGGCGTCGCTCCTCGGCGCGCACCCGTTCGGTCACGTCCGTACACACGGCGAGGACCCACTCGGGCTGGCCGTGCGGGCCGCGCAGTGCCCGCATCTCCGCCTCGAAGTAGAACTCGCCTCCGGGCAGTTCGACGCGCTGGAAGAGGCTCTCTTCGATCCCGGACTCGAACACCCGGGCGATCTTCTCGAGGATCTCGGCGCCGGCCGCGCCCGGGACGAAACGCGTGAGCAGCGATCCCTCGACGTCACTCTTGTCGACGCCGTGGACCGTGACGCGGTCCTCGATCAGGCCGACGATCGACTCCATGCGGCCATGCCGGTCGAGGAGCACGACGCGGTTCTGGGAGAGCGCGGACACGATCGCCTGCAGCCGGTTCTTGCTGCGTTCGAGTTCGGCGCTCTCTGCGACCCGCTCGGTCGTATCGTGGATCACGCCCAACACGAAGTCGGTGGAGCCGCCGGCGTGGCAGACGGGCGCGAAGTTGACGGCCAGGGAGAAGCTCCGGAGCGGGGTGGTGAGCTCGACCTCCAACTGGCGCTCGACGCCCCGGTCGTAGACGTCGCGAATCACCTCGACGGCTTCCCGTGCGCGCGCCTCGGGAAGGAAGTCGAAGGGGCCCTTGCCATGGGCTTCCGTGCGCCGAATTCCGTACGGGTTGGCGCGGTTGTTCGGGCCCACCGGGTCGCCGTACACCTCCAAGACGTGGCCCTCGCGGTCGAAGGCCACGACGCGCGTGCTGCCCAGAGACGACAGCACGGTCCGCAGGTGATCCTCGCTCTGTTGCACCTCCGCCAGGGACTGGGCCGCGAGTTCCCGCAGGCGCTCGATCTGCGAGATCAGCTGAAGGGCGACGAGCGGGATCGCGACGCCGATCCAGGCGAACCAGGGAACTTCGCGCGTCCCGAGCCGCAGATTGGTGATCGCGTCGGCGGTTTCGAGGGCGGCGAGGGCGAGGAAGCCAGGGGCGATGGCCCGCTGGACCCAGCTGGCCTCCCGCGTCTCGCGCTGCACCAGGCTCGCGGCGACCAGCAGCAGCGGCGGCTCGACCAGCAGGGGGACCAGGGCGACGACCGTGGACGCGCCGGCCAGCGAGGCCGCGATCCGCACCGCCGCGATGCCGACCGGCGCCCAGAGCAGGGCTCGCGGGACGGGGCGGTGGGAGAACTGAAGCGCGCCCGCGACCATCAACGGGACGAAGGCGGCGCTCGGAACGAAGGCGAGCAGGCCGAACGGGACCTCGGGGAAACGCGAGCGGAACGCGAGCAGCAGGCCTGTCAGCAGGAGGCAGGCCCAACCCATCGGCCAGTACCCGCTGGGCGCGATGCTGGTGAGCGCGCGGCGACCACCGATCCAGAGGCCGAGCGCCGCGAGAGAGAAGGCCAGCAGCAGCAGCGAGTGCCATTCCATCGCACCCCATCCTACCGCTGTGTCGCGAGCCACGGCACAGAAAGTCCTCCGACGACGCCTTCGTTTCGAAATAAAACACTTGTATTAGTTCATGGAATGGTCTATCGAGGACCCGAACCGGCACGCTCGCCGGAGGAGGGACGACACCATGTGGAAGACCCTGGGAATCGGCTTCGCGCTCCTGGTCCTCGTCGTGGGAGGGGTTTTCTGGTTCTCCGACGATGCCCGGCACGAGGCGAACCTGCGCGCGGCCGAGATGGCCGGTGAAGTCGCGACGGGCTTCGTGCGTCGCCAGGCGGGCAGCTCCCGTGCGGCGGATTTCATCAACATCCCGGTCGAGGTGCGTGAACTCGCCTCGGGGGTCTATCAGGCACGCGGCGTCGGCAACGTGCATCTCATCGCGACCGATGAAGGGCATGTCGTCTACGACACCGGGCTCGCGACCCAGGCCGCGAAGCAGAAGCGCCTGCTCGAAGAGGCCGTGCCAGAAGGGGACGTGACCCACGTCGTCGTCAGCCACTCGCACCAGGATCATGCGGGCGGCGCGAAGTTCTGGGTCCGCGACGGCGTCGAGCTCGTCGCGCATCGCGAGTTCTCCGAAGAGCAGCGCTACCTGAAGGAGCTCGAGGACTACCTCTTCTTCCGCAACCGGACCCTGTTCCCCTGGATGCCCGAGTCCGCGCCGAAGTCGGGCCCCTTCGTCTACGGTGGCGACGAGCCGACGATCCTCGTCGACGACCTGAACCCGCTCGTCTTCGAGCAGGGCGGCGTCCGCTTCGAAGTGCTCTCGACGCCCGGAGCCGAGGGAGCCGACAACATCTGCCTGTGGCTCCCCGACCAGAAGATCCTGTTCAGCGGCGACTTCTTCGGGCCCATCTTCCCGCAGTTCCCGAATGTGTTCACGATGCGGGGCGAGAAGGTGCGCAAGCCGATCGAATACATCCGCTCGCTCGACCTCATCATCGCGCTGGAGCCCGAGATGATCGTGCCGAGCCACAAGGATCCCGTCACCGGTCGCGAGGAGATCCTGTCGGACCTCCGGCGCATGCGCGACGCCGTCCGCCACGTGCACGACGCGGTCGTCGCCGGGATGAACGGTGGCAAGACGGTCTACGAGCTGATGGAGGAGATCACGCTGCCGCCCCATCTCGAACTGACCCAGGCCCACGGCCGGGTGAGCTGGGCGGTGAAGAGCATCTGGGAGTACTACGCGACCTGGTTCCACTTCGACACGACCACCGAGCTGTATCCCGTCCCGGCCCGCGCGCTCTACGGGGACATCGCAGCGGCTGCGGGTAGTGACACCCTGGTCGAACGCGCCCAGCTGCACCTGGACGCGGGACGTCCCGTGCACGCGCTGCACCTGCTCGACATCGTGGTCGAGGCCGAACCCCGACACCAGCGGGGCCAGCAGGTACGGCGAGCGGCGCTCGAGCGCCTCCTCGACGATGCCCAGGAGCTGGGCAACAGCTACGAGATCGACTGGCTGCACTACCGGATCCGCCTCACGGACGAAGCGCTCGGCGACGCCGCATGAGTACCGCGGTCGTCGAGCGGCGCGACGGCGAGGCGACGCGCGAGAAGATCCGCCGGGCCGCCGAGTCGCTCTTCACCCGGCGCGGGCTGGCAGCGGTGACGCTGCGGGAGATCGCCCGGGAGGCCGGGCAGCGGAACGTCGCGGCGGTCCAGTACCACTTCGGAAGCAAGGAAGGCCTGATCGCCGACCTGGTCGACCGGCACCAGGCCGAGATCGATGCAGAGCGGCGCGCCCGCCTCGATCGCTGTCTCCGCGGAGGACGCGAGCAGGATCTCGACGCACTTCTCGACGTCCTCCTCGAACCCCTCGCGGCAAAGCTCGAGTCGGCCACGGGTCGCGCCTACCTATTGATCCAGGCCGAGCGTCTCGGCCAGGAGGGGCTTCGCCCAGCGACACGCGAGCTCGTGGGATACCTGTCGCGCGCGTTGGGGACGACACGGTCCGACCCGGAACGGGATCGGCTGGCCGTGCTGCTGGTCTTCCACGCGCTGGCGGATCGGGCGCGGCAAGAGGAGCATCGCCGGGATCGGCGCGGACGGGCGCGGCTGGTCCAGCATCTGCGCCACGTGCTCGCCGGCCTGTTCGACGGATAGACGCCACGCCCCCGTTGACCGCGCGGCGCCGTTTGCGACCTTCGCCCGTGTCGCGCGCCGAGGATCTCGGAGACACGGTTCCGCGGCGCGGCCGGGTTCGAGGGGAGGGCTCATGCGCATCGTCGGCGGAATCGCGCTCGTTCTGGCGCTGGCACTCCTCGTGGGAGGCTGGATCGCCTTCGGCACCTACGCGCCGCTGGCGGTCGATCCGGCCTGGGAGGTCGCAGGCGATCGCGACATCCCGGAAGGGGCCCTCACGGTCCGCTACACGGGGTGCGCCACCCTGGTGTTCTCCGACGGCGAGACGACCTGGATGACCGATGGCTGGTTCACCCGTCCGGGCCCCTTGGCTCTTGGTTTCGGCGAGATCGAGCCCGACCTCGCGGCGATCGATCGCGGGCTCGCGCGAAACGAGGTGACCGAGCTGGCGGCGGTCTTCCCGCTGCATTCGCACTACGACCACGCCATGGACGCTCCCGAGGTGGCGGAGCGGACGGGCGCCCTGCTGCTCGGCTCGGAGTCGACGGCGAACATCGGGCGTGGGTGGGGGCTCGACGAATCCCAGATCCGCGTCGTCGAAGACCGCGTGCCCGTGCGGATCGGTCGGTTCGTCGTGACGCCGATCGAGTCGAAGCACTTCGCGTTCCCGGATCCGGCCTTCGCCGAGTCGGCGCTGGCCGATCCGACCATCGCCGAGCCGCTCGTGCCCCCGGCCGGCGCCTTTGCCTACAAGGTCGGCAAGGCCTATGTGCTCCACGTCGCCCATCCGAAGGGATCGTTCGCGATCGTGGGTAGCGCTGGGTACGTGAAGGGCGGCCTCGAGGGGTACGACGCCGACGTGGTGTTTCTGGGGATCGGTGCACTCGGGTCCCAGACCGACGAGTACCGCGAAGCCTACTGGCACGAAACCGTGGACCGTATCGGGGCGACCCGGGTCGTCCCGATCCACTGGGACGGTTTGACGAACCCGATCGAGGGGCCCTTCCAGGGCTCGGTGCGTGTGCTCACGCTGGTCGCCGCCGGCGGCGACGACCTCTTACGCGATTTCCTCGAGGCAAAGCGGGCGGCGACGCCCGAGCGCGCGTTCTTCACCTTGCCGCGCTACGACCCGGTCGTGCTGTTCTAGGCGTCGTCCTCGTCGTCTTCGGTCGCTTCGGCGCTGGCGCTGTCGGGCGACGCCGCCGGCGGACTCGAGGGGGGCGGCATCGCATCGGGCGGCGACCAGGTCTCGGGCCGCTCGATGGGAAGCCGCCAGGCGGCCTCGGTGCCGGCGACCGTGTCTTCGAGTTCTCCGCGCGGGATCGGCTTCGAGAACAGATAGCCCTGCATCATGGCGCAACCCCGTTGGTGCAGAGAGTCCATTTCCTCGATCGTCTCGACTCCCTCGGCGAGCACCTCGAGGCCCAGGCCGTGGGCGATGCGGATGATCGCCTCGAGGATCACGGCGTCCGGGTCGGTGACCGCCGCGCCGCGCACGAAGGATTGATCGATCTTGAGGGTGTCGACGGGCAGCCGCTTGAGGAGCGTGAGCGAGGAGTAGCCGGTTCCGAAGTCGTCGATCGCCGTGCGGATCCCCATCTCGCGCAAGCGCTGAAGGCCTTGCAAGGCGGAGTCGCTGGCGGCAAGGGACTCGGTGAGCTCGAGCTCGAGGCGGTGCGGCTCGAGTCCGGTCTCCTCGAGAATGGCCCGCACGCGGTTGGGGAATTCCTCGTGGTCGAGCTGTCGCCCCGAGATGTTCACGGCGACGCGGGCGTCGGGGATGCGTTCCCAGCTCGCGGCGGCGATGCAGGCCGTTCGCAGGACCCACTCCCCGAGCGGCACCATCATGCCGGCTTCCTCGGCGACGCCGATGAACTCGGCCGGCGACACGATGCCGCGCGTGGGGTGCTTCCAGCGGACCAGCGTCTCCACGCCGATGATCTCTTCGGTGACGACGTTGACCTGGGGCTGGAACATCAGGAGCAGCTGTCCGCCGTGGATCGCCTCGCGCAGGCCGTTCACGAGCTCGAAGCGCTCGGTCGCTGCTTCGTTCATCTCGTGGCTGAACACACTGACGCGGTTCTTCCCCGATTCCTTCGCGTGGTAGAGCGCTGTATCCGCGTGGCGGATCACTTCGTCGACGTCCGCGCCGTTCTCGGGGAACATCGCGATGCCGACGCTCGCGCTCACCCAGCATTCGGCGCCGGCCAGGTGGTAGGGCTTCTCGATCTGCTCGCGAATGTGATTCGCGACGCGCTCGGCGGCCTTCACGTTCGGGACGTTGCGGATCGCGGCGAGGAATTCGTCTCCGCCGATACGCGCCACCATGTCGCTCTTGCGGATCATCTTGCGCAGGCGTCGCGCCACGTCGACGAGCAGCTCGTCGCCGACCGGGTGCCCGAGGTTGTCGTTCACGGCCTTGAAGCCGTCGAGATCGAAGAAGAGCACCGCCAGCTGGCTCCCGTTGCGCTTCGCATCGGCGATCGCGGTGCCGAGCTGGGCGAGGAACGAGTAGCGGTTCGGAAGCTCGGTCAGACTGTCGTGGGTGGCCAGGAAGTGCTGACGTTGCTGGGCCTCGGTGAGATCGCGCAGCATGCGGTGGCGTTCGACCGCGTGGAGCAGCGTGCGGGAGATCAGGGCCGGCGTGACCTCACCCTTGGTCAGGTAGTCCTGGGCGCCGGCACGCGCCGCCTTGAGTGCGACGGCCTCGTCCCGCTCGTAGGTGAGCACCACGATCGGGATGTGGCGCGCCGCCACGCGCGCGCGCATCAGCGAGCCGAGGCCACCCGCTTCGTCGATCGAGAGATCGAGCAACAGGACGTCGTAGCTCTCGTGCTGGAGCTTCCCGAGTGCCTCCTCGACGTCGGTCACGCGCGTGATCGAGAAGCGCGTACCCTCCGGCCGCGACAGCACCTCGAACAGGCGCTTCGCCGAAAGGTCGTCTTCCTCCACCAGCAAGAGCGAGATGGAGTGGTCTTGTGTCGAGTCGGCAGACTCGGTCATTCCCGATCCGGTCCCTCAAAGCGCTCGCGCCCGCGCGCCATCTCCGAATCGGCGGATTCGCCCAGAAACTCCAGGGAGTTGAACGGTCTGCCGCAGGTTTCTCGCGGCTCGGGTCCGCTCGGGGCGGAGCGGTCCGTTCCGGTCGGAAGGGAGGCGGCCGCTGCCGGCGGCCGTCGGCGAAGTCAGGCCTCGTCGCTCTCGGGCGGATCGCCGCGGAGTTCGTTCCAGGCGTCGGCGGCGCGGCGCCGGTAGGCGTCGATCCGCTCGATCTTCAGGTCCTCGAACCCCCGGATCTGCTCGGGCAGGCTTGCGAAGGCCACGAGCTCCGCGTGGTTCCCCGGCCGCAAGAGCGGTAGGGCGGCCTCGATCCGCTCGACGTACTCGGGCGGGAGCTCTCGTTCCAGGCGCCGGACCTCGGCCCAGCGGAAGGGGTCGAGCCAGCTGCCGCGCAGCGGTTTCGCCGCGGCGAGCAGGGCCATGAAGGCCCGCGCCCAGCTCCCGAAGCGGAGCTTGCGCTGCAAACCGAATGCGCGCAGCAGCGGCGGGTGCAGATGCCAGTGCAGCCGTGCTCCACGTCCCCGCACCCGGTCCGCGGGAGCCAGACCCTCCGGGTCGCGCATCAGGCGCGCGACCTCGTACTCGTCCTTGTACGCGGTGAGCTTGTAGAGATTCGCTGCGACGGCCAGGGTCAGCTCGTCGCGCGTGCCGGGCAGGCGGGCCTCGGCCTCGGCGACCTGCTCGACGACGTCGAGCCACCGCTCGGCGGTGCGGACGTTCTGCCAGGCGATCAGCTCCGCCGCGTAGCGGCGGAGCGCCAAGCTGCGGGTCTCCGTCAGACCGAGCGCCGCCACGCGCGCCTCGACGGCCGCGGGCAGCACCGGGGCGATGGGCGACGCGCTCGCCGTGGCTGCACACGCTTCCTCGATCGCCGCCGGGTTCGCGACCTGGGCGCGGCCCCAGCGGAAGGCGGCGAGGTTCTGGTCGACGGACACGCCGTTCAGATCGATCGCCTCTTCGATGCGCGCGGGTGAGATCGGCAGACACCCGGCCTGGACGGCCATGCCGACGACGAACAGGTTCGCCGTCGTCGCGCCTCCGAACAGGGCCCGGGCGATGCCGGCGGCATCCGCCCAGAAATGGGCATCGGCGCGCGTCACTTCCGACAGCCGCTCGGCCAGCGCGTCGGCGGTGGGGAGCCCGGGCTCGGGGTGGGTGATCATCTCGCCGGTGGGTGTGGGCGAGGTGGATCCGACGACGGTGGTCTTCTCGGGGCTCGCGGTGAGCAGCCCTTTTTCCGAGGCCGCCACCAGCCCGTCGAAGGCCAGCAGGAGGTCGGCCTGACCTTCGCCCAGTCGATTGGTGTGGGTGGGAGCGCCCCGCGAGAGGCGCAGGTCACTCACCACCGGGCCGGCCTTCTGGGAAAGTCCGATCTGGTCGAGCCCCCGCACCTGGAACCCATCCAGCATGGCGGCTGTTCCGAGCACCTGGGACACGGTCACGACGCCAGTGCCGCCGATGCCCGTGATGCGCGCGGCGAAATCGTCGGCGGGGACCCGAAGCTCCGGGTCGGGGAGCGGTGCCGGCGGGGCGGGCGGTGCGCTCGCGACCTCGCTCGGGTCGGCGCGGAACCAGCGATGCCAGAAGCGCTCCGGCCGGGAGGTCACCGTCATGAACGACGGGCAGTCGCCTTCGAGGCAGGAGTAGTCGAGGTTACAGCTCGTCTGCTCGATCTCGGTCTTGCGGCCGAAGAAGGTCTCGACCGGTTGCACCGACAGGCAGTTGCTGACCCGCCCGCAGTCTCCGCAGCCTTCACAGACCCGTGGATTGATGACGACGCGTTGCTTCGGGGTCGGGAGCCGGCCGCGCTTCCGCGCCCGTCGCGTCTCGGCGGCACAGGCCTGGTCGTGGATCAGCACGGTGACGCCGGGAACGCGCGCCAGACGCTCCTGCACCTCGAGGAGCCGCGCTCGCGGGAAGACCTCGACGTCCGGGGGAAGCACGACGGCGTCGTAGCGGTCGGGTTCGTCCGCGGT
This sequence comes from Myxococcota bacterium, assembly GCA_039030075.1. NCBI lineage: Bacteria > Pseudomonadati > Myxococcota > Myxococcota bacterium. The sequence goes on from JBCCEW010000009.1 coordinate 207,406, forward strand.
GATCCAGACCTTCGCGACCCCTTGTTCGAGGAGGATCCGGGTGACTGCCGGCACGTCGAGCTGACCCTGGGGGTCCTGCCCGCCGGTCATCGCGACCGTGCCGTTGAAGAGCAGCTTGTAGGTGACGTTGACCCTGGCGGCGACGGCGGCCTGGATCGCGAGCTGTCCCGAATGGAAGAAGGTGCCGTCGCCGAGGTTCTGGATGAAGTGTTCGCGTTCGACGAAATCGGACATGCCGATCCACTGGGTGCCCTCGTTCCCCATGCAGGCGACGCCGGCGATCTCGCCCACGCGCTTCTCGTCCATCAGGAGCGTCATGGTGTGGCAACCGATGCCGGCGCCGACGAGCGCGCCGTCGGGCACGACGGTGCTGCGGTTGTGGGGACAGCCGGAACAGAAGAACGGGGTGCGCTGCGCTTGCAGGACCGGGAGTTCGGGGGAGGGTGCGAACTCGGGGCGGTCGAGCCTGTGGCCGACGCGTGACTCGAGACGCGTCCAGAGGATCGGAGCGAGCACGTCTGCATCGAGGGCGCCGTGTCCCGGGAGCAGTGCGGCGCCGTCTTCGTCGGTCTTGCCCACGACGGCCGGGCGTCCGGGCAGCGCGTAGAGCGCGTCCTTCACGAGTGACTCGAGGTTCGGCTGCTTCTCCTCGATGACGAAGACTTCGTGGAGGTCGCGCGAGAACCTCCGCACGGTCTCGGGATTGAAGGGAAGCGGCATCCCCATCTTGAGCAGGCGAATCCCGCAGGCCTCGATGTCGGCGTGGCTCTCGAGGCCGAGGCGCCCAAAGGCCTCGCGCACTTCGCGGTACGTGATCCCCGAAGCGACGATGCCGAGCCAGGCTTCCTTCGGGTCGACGGTGACGCGGTTCAGATGATTGTCCGACGCGTACTGCTTCGCGAGCTCGTAGCGCACCTCGGTGATCTCGCGTTCGAGGTCGAGGGTGTGCGGGGTGAGCAGGCGGCCGTCCGGGCGGTGGAGGTAGGGACGACCGTTCCAGGTGGGCAGGACCGGAACGATGCGTTCGGGGTGCAGCTCGACGCTCGCCGTGGCGTCGGCGACATCGGCCACGATCTTCAGCGCCGACCAGAGCCCGGTCAGTCGCGAGAGCGCGATGGCGTGTCGGCCCAGGTCGAGCGCCTCGGCCGGGTCGCCCGGGTAGAGCAGGGGCACGTGCATGCCGGCCAGGATTCCGGCCGACGACGAGGGCAGGGTCGAACTCTTCGCGGACGGGTCGTCGCCGACGATCGCGACGGCCCCGCCGTACATCGAGGTTCCGGCGTAGACCGCGTGGCGCAGCGCGTCCGAGGCACGATCGACGCCCGGCGCTTTTCCGTACCAGAGTCCGACGATGCCGTCGTAGCGGCAGTCGGGTTGGATCGCGGCGAGCTGCGATCCCATCACGGCGCTGGCCGCGTACTCCTCGTTCATGGCCGGGCGGCACCGCACGGGGAGGTCGGGGGCCAGGGCGGCTGCCCGGGCGGCCGCGCCGTCGTAGCCGCCCAGCGGGGATCCGGGATAGCCCGTGATGAGCGCGGCGGTGGTGAGTCCCGCGCGGCGGTCCGCGCGCAGCTGCTCGAGGGGCAAGCGGGCCAGGGCCTGGATACCCGTGAGGAAGACCGTGCCTTCGTCTGCGAGATAGCGGTCTTCGAGCCGATACTTGCCGTTGGCCGACATGCGGCCCCCCTGCGCTGCGGTGGTTCCGGGCTGTTCCTCCTAGCGGCGTCCCGAGCAATGGCTTGAGCCCGCCGAACCCCTGCTGGCAGAGCCTATCTCACCGGCGCGCGCCCTGGGGGCGGGTCAGACCCAGGCCGGCTTGCGGCCGATCAGCCCCGCTTCCTCCCAGGCATCCACGGTTTCGCGATCGAAACCGAGCTCGCCTTCGAGGACCTCGCGGTTGTGCTCGCCGAGCGTCGGCGGCGGCGTACTCGGCCCGTCACCGGCAACCCCGACATAGGGGAGGCCGGGGTAGCGCGAGCGGCCGGTCTCGACATGGTCGATCTCCGCGAAGAACCCGCGGTCGGTGAGCTGCGGATGCGGCGACACCCGGTGTCCGTTCACCAGGTGTTGGGCCGGGACGCTCGCGGCGAGGACGCGCGCTTCGGCGTCGGCGACCGGGAGTTCCGCGAAGAGCGCCGCAAGTCGGGCGTCGATCGCGTCGTGGTGGGTGTGGCGAGCCGCGGCCGTGTTCCAGGCGGGGTCGGCGAGGCCGGCGTCCGGGAAGGCGGAGCCCAGCGCGCGCCATTGATCGTCGTTCTCGACGGCCAGCACCAGGTACTCCCCCTGCTGGCAGCGATACGCCCCTTGCGGCGCGGCATCCGGGCCGCGATTCCCTTCCGAAGTCAGAGACGCGCCGTAGGCCGAGTGCTCCAACACCTGTTCCGCGGCAAGGTTGAGGCCCGGTTCGACCAGCGGCACCTCGATCTGCTGTCCCTCGCCCGTCTGCTCGCGCTGCGCCAACGCGGCGAGCAGGGCGGTCACCGTGTGGAGCGAACCGATCGGGTCGCAGACGTTCGGGGTGAGGGGAAGGTCGGCGTAGCCCGCGCGCCAGGCGATCCCACAGGCCTGCTCCACGTTCATCGCGAAGCCGGTGCGGTCGCGCCACGGGCCGTCGAGCCCCCAGGCGGGCATGCGCACCAGGATCAGACGCGGGTTCCAGGCGTGGAGCTTTTCCCAGCTGAGATCGAAGTGCTCGAGCACGCGGGGAGAGAAGTTCTCGATCAGCACGTCGGCGCGTTCGACGAGTGCCCGGAGGGCGGGCTGCGACTCGGCCGCGTCCAGGCGCAGGGTGATGCCTCGCTTTCCCGTGTTGGTGCCGTGAAAGATCGATCCGGCCTCCCACGGCGTGCAGCCGGGCTTCGTGTTGACGAAGCGCATGCCGTCCGGGCGCTGGATGGACTCGACCTTCACCACGTCCGCGCCGAGCTGGGACAGCACCCGGGTCGCAAACGGTCCAGCCCAGAACGCCGTGAGGTCCACGACGCGCAGCCCTTCGAGCGAGGTTGCGTCGGAAGGCGCCGCCGGTGCGCCGTTGCCCGCTTCCTCGGGCCAGGCCAGCGCGTGCTCGCCCAGCGACGGAGCCGGTCGGGGCGCCGGGTCGGGCACCGACGAGAGATGGATGGGGGACCGCGGCTGCAGAAAACCGTGGGGGTTGTCGACGAAGACGCCGCGTTTCGCGAAGTGGTCGACCCGCAGCAGGCGCTCGGCGTCACAGACCGGCGCCGACGGCAGCCGCAGGAGATTCGCCTGCTCGAGGATCTCCTCCACGCTGCGCGCGCGGGTCCAGGCGTGGATGACGCCGTGGATGAACTCGAGGTTCTTCATGCGCAGGTCCGCACTCAGGTTCTTCTCGTCCAAGCCGAGTTCGGGCTGCTCGATCATCAGGCAGAAGTCCTGCCACTGCTGGCTGGTGATCGCCGACAGGCCCACCCACCCATCGGACGCGGGCTCGATGGCCGGGGTGTCGAGGTACTGGGGCTGGAGGCCTTCCACGAACTGGCTGTGCAGGTCTGCGAAGGTCGTCGTGCACAGCAACATGCCTTCGAACATCGAGACGTCGACGTGGCGTCCCTCTCCGGTGTGCCGCGCACCGTGCAGTGCGGCGAGGGCGCCGACCGCCGCGAACGAAGCCGCGATGTAGTCGCCGAGTCGTCCGCCGGCACCGATCGGACCTCGCTCGGGGGTGCCACGACGTCCGGTGAAGCCGGTCGCCGCGAGCAGCGTCCACTCGTTCGCCGGCCGCTCGGCGTACGGTCCCTGGCGGCCCCAGGGCGACACCGAGACGACCGAGAGGCGCGGGTTGGCCTCGCGGAGTTCCGCGACGGAAGCGAGTCGGCGCTCCAGGGATCCCGGCGGACCGTTCTCGAAGAGCAGGTCCGCGTTTCTCGCCAGGGCGAGTAGCGCTTCGCGCTGCCCGGCTCCGCAGGATGCTCCGCGCTTGCCTCCGTTCAGGAACCGAAACAGGGCGCTGTCCTCGCCGTCCGGCAGGTCCTGACGCGAGGCGGTCCGGCGGCGCAGCGGGTCCGGTGCCTCGGGATCCTCGACCTTGAGGACCGTGGCGCCGAGATCCGCCAGGAGCTTCGTCGCGTAGGGGCCGCTGATCTCCTGGGAGAGATCGAGCACCCGGACGCCGCGGAAGGGGCGGTGCAGCGGGTCCGCGTGGGCGTCTCGTTCTTGGGCTCCAGCCATGGTTCTCCTCACCGACGGGGGACGGGCGCATTCTCGGTGCGCACTGCCGGCGAGGCAAGCCATTCCGAACCGGTGTGCGGGCGCGCGCCCCGGCCCCCGGGCGTGCGCTACTCGATCGAGATGCGGATCGGGAACTCGAAGGTCCGCTCGATCGCCTCGCCGTCCTCGTAGGTCTGGCTGAACTGCCAACCCCGCACCTGCCGCAGCACGACCGGGGAGAAGCGGGTCGGGAGTCCCGAGTCCAGGACTTCGGCGCGCACCACGTTGCCCGAGGTCGCGAGGCCGATGCGCAGCCGCATCTCGCCGGTCACCGGCCGTCGGCGCAGTCGCGGCGGGAAATCGAGCACCGGCTGGCCGAGCAGACGCGGTCGCGGGTGGGGCTTCAGCGCGGCGATCTCCCGCGCGGCGCGCTGGGTGGCCAGCTCCGACGCGGTGGCGCGATCCCGTTCCCGGGAGCGCCAATGCAAGCGTTCGACGCGCGCCGGGTGGCAGGTGCCTTCGAAGCAGAAGAGACGGGCGAGCGCGGCACCGGCGACCTGCGCGGCGCTCGACATTCCTTCCTCGTTCACCACGACCGCCGAGATCGCGAGGCGCGGCGCTTCGGCCGGAGCCAAGCCGATGAACCACTGGTAGCGACCTTCCGGCTCGGTGCCGCGCAGGGTGCCGGTCTTCCCCGCGACGGCGATGTCGCCGAGCAGGGGTACGCCCTCCTCGTCGCGAAACGCGCTCTTCGCGGTGCCGCGTGCAGTGACGTCGATCATCCACTGGCGCAGGGAGTGCGCGACGGGCTCGGGCCAGACCGACTCCGGCGCAGGGTGGGGCGGATTCGCGAGCAGCTGTCCGCGCGCGTCACGGACGCGCGCCACCCAGTAGGGCTGGACGAGGTTGCCACTCGCGAAGAGTGCCGCGAGGCGCGCCGCCGCCATCGGAGAGACGAAGGAGCCGCCGAGCCCCGATCCGAGGTAGCCGAGCGCGAGGTCGTCTTCGATCTCTTCGACCCGACCGGGCAGGTGATGCGCGGCCGGCGGTTCGAAGAGGCCCGCGACTTCCATCTCGCGGACCAGCTTCTTCTCGCCGAGATCGTGGACAGCCAGGCGCGCGAAGCACTGGTTGTTCGAGATCGCGAGGGAGTCGGCGAGCGAGTCGAGGCGTCCGCCCGTCTCGGGAGGTTCGAGCTGTTCCTCTTCGACGATCCAGGGGTTGCCATCCCAGCGACAGTTCCGCTTCGCGGCTCTGGGGGCGTGCTGCAGGACGGCAGCCGCGGTCACCACCTTCATGAGCGACGCGGTCGGGTAGGTACCGGTCGCGGGAAATACGGTGGGGTCGGTCGAGACGTAGGAAAACACCTCGCCGGTGTGGGGATCCATCAGGATCACGTGCCCCAGCGTGACCTCTTTCTCGGCGAGCACCGCGCGCATCTCGGCGTCGATGGTCGGATCGACGGTGTATTCGATTTCGTAGGGTGCGCCGCCACCCGGTGCGGTCACCGGGAGCTGTTCGATCAGTCGCGGACCGTAGGTCCCGCGTTCCTCGCGCAGGATCACGGTGCCTTCCGGCGGGCGCACGCCCGGGGGCAGGTGACCCAGGGCCGCCGCCAGGGCCATGGTGGTCACGGGCCCGGCCGAGACGGGCGGAGTGCCGTCGCCAACCAGGGCGGCGAGCTGGGTCGGCTCGGGCTCGTCGGCCTGCGCAGCGACGGCCAGGAGGACCGCCGCCAGCGCGAGCGCAGCGCACCGGCGGCCGAGGAGGCGCAGCGAGCAGGGAGCGGCATGGGCAGGCGAGTACGGCATGAACGATCGGGAGCGGACGTCGGGTCCGCGGGAGCATCGGGAGCCGCTCGAACGAGGGCCCACCCAGGAGGGATCCGCGCTCCCATTCTAGCTCCCGCGCCGCGAGTTCCGGTGTCCTTCCTGTGACATCCGGGTTTCCCCACGGGGACCGGGTGCGCCGCTCTCCTGCAGGCCTTTCCCGGCGTTGCCCGGCCCGGGGTTCCGTGGGAGGCTTGCGCCCTCACCGTGACCCCGGCGCTCCCCCAGCGCGGGTTCGCCCACTGGAGACCCCCCGTGAACCTCGCCGACATGCTTCTCAACCAGAACCAAGGTGCCATCGTCCAGCAGCTGGCAGGCCAGCTCGGCATCGGTGAAGACCAGGCGCGCTCGGCCGCGGCCGCCGTCCTGCCGACCCTCGCGCGCGGCATGCAGCGCAATGCCCAGTCGCAAGGGGGGCTCGACGCGCTGTTGGGGGCACTGCAGAAGGGCAACCACGAGCAGTACTACGACCAGCCCGAGACACTGGGGCGCCCCGACACGATTGCCGACGGCAACGCCATTCTGGGTCACCTGCTCGGCAGCAAGGACGTCAGCCGCAACGTGGCGGGTCACGCCAGCCAGCAGACCGGTGTCGACTCGTCGCTGATCAAGCAGATGCTCCCGATGCTGGCGGCGGCCGTGATGGGCGCGATGGGAAAGCAGACGCAGGGCGGCGGGGGACTGCTCGGCCAGCTCGCACAGGGGCTCGGCGGCGCCACCGGCGGGAGCAGCGGTGGCGGGTTGGGCGACGTGCTGGGCGCCGCGCTCGGCGGCGGTGGCTCCCGCGGCGGCAGCTCGGGGTCGCCGGGACTCGACATGCTCTCGAGCTTTCTCGATGCCGACAAGGACGGCTCGATGGCCGACGACCTGTTGGGGATGGCCCAGAAGTTCTTCTAGGCCGGGGTCGCCTCGCCTCGCGTGACTTCCTTGCCCCAGCGGCGGTGCAGCCACAGGTACTGCTCCGGCGCTTCGAGGATCATCTCGCCCATGACGTCGCAGAGTTGCTGCGTCACGGCGCGGATGTCCTCCTTGCGCTTGCCCGTCGGTGTGTAGGGCGGCAGGAAGCGGACTTCGGCGTCGTGCCGGCGCGGGTCATCGCGTCGTCGGCGGTCGATCGCGATCGCCAGCGGTGCGCCGGTCACGAGGTGGAGCACCGCCGGTCCCTGGAAGGTGACCGCCGGCTTCCCGAGGAAGTTCACGGTCACGCCGCGCCGCGCGTTCTGATCGGGGAGCAGGGCGACCGTCTTGCCCTCGTCGAGCAGGTCGAACATCTCGTGGAACGACTCCTCGCCCTTCAAGAGGACGCGGAGCCCGACGCGCTCGCGGCTGGCGACCAGCAGCTCGTTGAAGCGCGGGCTCTTCACCGGGGTCATCATCGCGTGGAGTTCCACGCCCAGGTGGGCGGCGCCGCAGCCGGCCCGGTCGAAGCTCCCCGCGTGCGGGATGCACAGGATCAGCGGCTCGCCGGCCTTCTGCATGGCGCGGACCCGCTCGGCCTGCGGGATCTCGACGAGCCCGCGCACTTCTTCCGGCGCATGGAGACCCCGCGCGACTTCGACCACGTTCATCGCGAACTGGCGATAGGACTCGGCGGCGATCTCGCGACGTTCGGCTTCGGTCGTGCGATCGCCCAGCACATGGGCGAGGTTCGCGAGCACCACCCGGCGTCGCAGCCGCAGGACGTGGTAGCAGACGTCGCCGACGAAGCGGCCGAGGGCGAGGGCGCGTTCGAGCGGAAGCGCCACCAACCCGCGGATGCCGACGCGGGCGATGGTCACGGCCAGGGCGTCGATCACGAGCGGAGCTCGGGGACGTCGCGCACCGCCCCGGCGACGTAGAGGGCGTCGCCGGTGACATAGGACGCCTCGTCGGACGCCAGGTAGAGGATCGCCTCGACGGCCTCCTGGGTGCGGCCCAGGCGGCGGTGCGGCGAGAGCTTCGCGCGGTCTTCGCGGCCCTCGTCGGAGAGGACGTCGGTGACCCCGGTTTCGAGGAAACCCGGGACCACCGCGTTGCACGCGATGTTGCGGCGCCCGTACTCCTTGGCGACCGCGCGAGTGAAGGAGAGCAACGCCGACTTCGACGTGGCGTAACTCGCGAGTCCGGCGGCACCGCCGGCGACGATCGAACTGACGTTGACGATCCGACCGCCTTCGCCGCCGACCAGGAATTCTTCGACGGCCCGCCGGGTGGTGAGGAAGGCGCTGCGCAGGTTGGTGTCCAGTACTTCCTGCCAGTCCTCGATCGAGGTCGAGATCAAGAGCTCGTTCTTCAGGATCCCGGCGTTGTTCACCAGCGCGTGGAGCGTCTCGAGCTTCTCGGCGGCGAAGTCGAAGAGCGTCTCGACGTCTTCTTCCTTGCGCACGTCGGCTGGGACGAACCAGACCGCGTCGCCCCGGTCGCGCGCCTTCGCCGCGTCCAGCACTTCCGCCGCGGCGTCCTCGGAGCCCGGCCGACCGCAGAACACGACCTTCGCCCCGCGCTCGAGTGCTTCGAGGACGGTCGCGCGTCCCAGGCCCCGCGTTCCGCCCGTGATGACGAACCCGCGATCGATCAATGATCCCCGCTCGGACAAGGCGCCGAGCCTCAGGCGGCGGCCGTCGGCGACGCGACCTCGTCGAAGGTCTCGCCGCGGGCCTCGCGGAGAATGCGTCGCGCGAATCCGAGCAGCTGCTTCCCCGGTCCACACTGGATCGCGCGATCGACGTCGCCTCGTTCAGCCAACCAGCAGAGGCTCTCTTCGAACAGGACGGGCGCCGTGACCTGTTCGAGGAGCGCGTCGCGCACGGCGTCCGCGCTCTCGAGGGGCCGCGCGCTCACGTTGTCGATGACCGGCAGTTCCGGGGCGCGAAACGGGACGGCCTCGAGGCAGCGGCGGAAGTCGTCGCGGATCGGGGCCAGCAAGGAGCAATGGAAGGGTGCCGACACTTCGAGGGGCACGACCCCCGCGCCTTCCTCTTCGAGGGCGTCGGCCGCGGCTTCGACGGCGGCGGGAGTTCCCGAGATCGCGGTCTGTCCCTCGGTGTTGTGGCAGGCGATCTCGACGATGCCGTGCGTGGCGGCCGTCTGGCACGCGTTGACCACTTCGTCGCGGTCCACGCCGACGATCGCGAACATCGCCCCTTCTCCCTCGGGCACGGCCGCCTGCATCAGTCGGCCGCGCTCGGACACCAGCCGCAGGCCATCGGCGAAGTCGAGCGCGCCGGCGATGACCAGGGCCCCGTACTGACCGAGACTGTGACCCATCGCGTAGTCCGGAGTGATTCCCCGCGCGATCAGCTCGCGTGCGTGAGCCACGGTGATCGTGAGGAGCGCGGGCTGGGCCACCTCGGTGCGCCGCAGCGCGTCGGCCGGACCCTTGGACATGCGCTCGAGCAGGGGGAAGTCGACGGCAGCACCCGCCTCTTCGAACACGGCGCGTGCGACGGCGGAACTCTCGCGCAGCTCGTCGCCCATGCCGGGCGTCTGGGAGCCCTGGCCGCCGAAGAGGAAGACCGTACTCACGGCTTGCGGCCCACCACGACGCAGGAGTTCAGCCCGCCGAAGCCGAAGGCATTCGAGATGGCGATGTCGAAGCGGTGGTCGCGGGCTTCGTTGGCCACGAAGTCGAGGTCGAGCTCCGGGTCCTGCTCTTCGAGGTTGATGGTGGGGTGCAGATAGTCCTCGTTCATCTGCAGCACCAACGCGACCAGCTCGGCGAGACTCGCCGCCGTGAGGCAATGGCCGAGCATCGACTTCGTGGCGTTCACCGGGATCTGCTTCGCGCGGGCTCCCAGCACTTCCTGGATCGCCATCACCTCCATCGCGTCGCCGAGCGGCGTCGAGGTGGCGTGGGCGTTCACGTAGTCGATCTGATCCGGGTCGACGCCGGCATCCTGGAGCGCGAGTTGCATCACGCGGACCTGACCGAGCTGGCTCGGCTTCGGCAGCCGCGACGCGTCCGAGGCCGACGCTGCGCCGAGCAGCTCGCCCCAGATATGGGCACCCCGCGCACGTGCGCTCTCGTAACTCTCGAGGATGACGACGGCCGAGCCCTCGCTGGGCACGAAACCCTCGCGGCGCACGTCGAAGGGTCGGCTGGCACGCTCGGGTTCGTCGTTGAACGACTTGAAGGACAGCGCCTCGATCTGGGTCCAGCCCTGCAGCGTAATCGGGTCGCAGTCCGAAGCTCCCCCCGACACCGCGACCGCCTCGACGGCGCCGGAGCGCACGAGCTGCAGGCCGGAGAGCAGGGCCAGGTTTCCGCTCGCGCAGGCGCCACCGACGGTGTAGCTCGGACCCTGGAGGTTCAGGAGCTCCGAGGTCACCGACAGCACGTCGGTGTCGAGGCAGAGCACGCCGAAGAGCGGGTCGAGGAACTCGGGCTCGTCCTCGAAGACCTCGACGTTGTCGCGGTAGTACTTGACGGTCAGGTTGTGACCGCCCATCACGTGGCCGAAGCGCTCGGGTGCGATGCCTTCGCCGGGTTCCCGATCGGGAAGGAGGCCCGCGTCCATGGCCGCCTGCAAGGCGGCCATGGACGTGATGCGTCCGGACAGCGGAGTGGCGCGCAGCAGTTTCTGCGCGCGCTTCTGAAGGTCCTCGGGAATCGGCGCGACGTTCTGCGAATAGGACGCGAGGTGATCCTGCACGTCGAAGTCGCCCATGTCTCCGCCGATCTTCGAGTAGATGCGGCGGTCCATGTCCTTCCAGTGGGTGATGCCCGAGCGTCCGGCCTTCAGGCTCGCCGAGTACTCGGTCAAGCTCTGGCCGAGCACGGTGACGACACCCATGCCGGTGATGACGACGCGTCGGTCGTTCACGAGGGCCCTCCGGCCGCGGCCTAGCTGGCCTGGGCCTTCTCGAAGAGGTCGAGCAGGTCGCCGAGGTTCTCTGCCGTCGAAAGCTCGGTGCGCGGGACCTTGATGCGGGTCTCCTTCATCGAGCGGGAAACCACTTCGACGATCTCGAGGGAGTCGGCGCCGTAGTCGGCCATGCTGTCGCTCTCGACGATGTCGCGGTTGTCGGCGCCATCGATGACCAGGCGGATCGAGGACTTGATCACTTCGAAGATCTCTTCACGGTTCACGGGTCGGTTTCCTCCGATGATGGTGTGCGCCTGCAGAGCAGGACGTAGGGTGGTCAAGGCCGCGAAGCGGTTTCGCGGTCTTCCGGCGCCCCGCGGGGGCGGCGCCCGGGGCGGGGGGTGGTCACACACACCCACCCACACACACCAACACCCAC